>JAYTZE010000283.1:0-3634 GCA_043742385.1 Ilumatobacteraceae bacterium | reverse complement strand
GCGCTCCGTTTGCGTTCGGCCGCACCACCGGCGCGAGCCCCGTTATGGCACCGAACCCGCTCCTCGACGACATCGAGGGGGTGCCGGCCGTGCTCGCTGTGGCTGCCGATCTCAACAAGATCGCGCTGATGGACAGCGGCACCGACCGCCCACCGATGACCGGCGGGGCCTCCGTGTACCCCTTCTGCTGGAGCATCCTCTTGGCGGCACGCGCCCGCGGATTGGGGGGTGTACTCACCACGTTCTTGTCGCGAGCTCAGGCCCAGGCATCGTCGGTGCTTGCTCTACCCGCGGACCACGCGCTGGTCGCCACGATCTTTCTCGGCTACCCCGTTCGTCAGTTGACCAAGCTCGGGCGTCTGCCCGTATCTGCGTTCACGACGATCGATCGATTCGACGGGGAGGCGTTGACGTGATCGAGGAATACGCCCGGCATTGCAGACATGCCGACCGGCTGCGAAAACGAATCGACGGCGCGGTTGGCCAGTAGCCGAGTGCAAGTCGCGCTGATCGTGGCCGCCTTGGCGGCAGCGGGTCTCGGTGGTGCAGCGCTTGCCTCCATCGGCGATGACCCCGCCGCCTCGTCGTCATCCACCGATGCAGCAACGACGCCCGCATCTTCGCCGGTCACGCGAGCTCCTTCGACGACCGCTCCGAAATTCATCATCCCCGCCGACACCTCCCCACCCAGAACCGACAATGGCGTCAATCCGTTCGGCGGAAACAGCCCAGAAGACAAGCGGATGCCCGACGTGGTCTGCATGAATCTGCAAGACGCCCAGAACGAAATCCAGGACCACGGCGTGTTCTTCTCGAGGAGCATCGATGCGACCGGCGACGGGCGACGTCAGATTCTCGACCGCAATTGGATCGTCGTTGCTCAGGACCCTGAAGCGGGCGAGCCGATCGGCGAAGCCGATGCGGTGCTGTCGGTCGTCAAGACGGACGAACCGAACGACTGCTCGTGATCTCTGCCTTACGGTCGGCCAACGTCACCCGGGCCCGTTCTGCGGCCTCGCGGGCCCGATCGGCCAACCGACGAGCCGCAGTACCGATTCGGTGAATCTGTCGAATCAGCGCTTCGCGAGCCTGCTCGGCCTCGGCAGTGAGACCCTGCAATGACTCGACCTTCCACCACTTCATGACCACGGGTTCCAGAATCTGCTCGTGATGCTGCTGCAGGTTGTACAGCCCGGCGTTGGCGATGGCTTGGGCATGTCGCTTGAAGCCGGGGATCCCCGTGCCGGGCATCTCGAACTCGCGAACCTGCCGCTCGATCGCCGGCACCACCAGAGACGGCGCAATTTCCAGCGCTGCCGAGGTGAGATCGCGATAGAAGAGGAAATGGAAGTTCTCGTCGGCGGCGACGCGACTGATGAGTTCGTATCCCGCTTCGCCGGCCGGATGATCGGGCAGTTGTTCGCGTAGTGCCCTGCCGGTGTTGCGGTGCGCGATGCGCGTCGCCAGTTCTTGGAGCGCCACGTAGACAAACCCGTCGACGGCCGACTCTGGATTGGGAACCTGCCCACCAGACATCTGCGACATGCGACCATCTTCGAGCGTTCGGGGGTCGAGTATGCGCGTGACCGTCATGAAGTCGCGCAACGCGATGGAGTGACGGGCCTCCTCGGCCGTCCAGCGGTGCGACCACTCGCGCCAGATACCGGTGCGGCCGAACATCCGGTCGATGGTGTGGAAGTAGTACGGCAGGTTGTCCTCGGTGAGCAGATTGACGAAGAGGGCGCTACGAAGCGACTCCGGAAGCGGAACCTCGTCGGCATTCCACGCAACGTCGGACTTGAAATCGCGACCCATGCTCCACGGCACGAACTCGTGCGGATACCACGGCTTGCACGTCTCGTAGTGACGAGCTGTCAACCGCTCGGCGACCTCCGTGAGTTCGTTGAGCAGAGCCGTGTCATTCATCCGCTGTAGTATAACTCGCCTACCGACCGGTAGGTAGAGCAGCGCCAGCCCTTCACTACCGCTCCGCCTCACACTATGGTCGGCACGTGTCGACCCTTCGCCGCCGGCTAACCAGCATCGGCGGGTTGTTCGTGGCCGCTGCGGCGTTACTGGTGCTCGTACCGATCTGGCTCCCAATCGCCATAGTCGTCGACATCGTTCGCGGGCGCCCGCGCATGCCCAGCGCTCGCCTGCTGTTGTTCGCCCTGGGATGGGCGTGGCTCGAATCGGCGAGCATGGTGATCGCCCTCGGGCTGTGGATCGCCGGGCAACGCAACAACCATGGGATCCACTATCGCCTGCAGGCGTGGTGGGCAGCGAACGTGCTCGGCGTGCTGAAGGCAACCACCGGCATCAGTGTGACGGCCGAAAATGTCGGTGAGCTGCAACCCGGACCGGCAGTAATGCTGTGCCGTCACGCCAGCCTTGCCGACTCGCTGGTCAGTGCGTGGGTGATCACGTCGCTCGCCGGTCTGCGCCCGCGGTACGTGCTGAAGCGCGAACTGCTGGGCGATCCGTGCCTCGACATCGTCGGCAACCGACTGCCGAATCACTTCCTCGATCGCCAAGCATCCGACTCGCAGGTCGAACTCGACGCCTTGACCCGGCTCTCGACCGGAATGGGCACACGCGACATCGCCGTGATCTTCCCCGAGGGCACCAGAGCGTCACCGAGCAAACGCGAGCGCGCGTTGCAGAAGTTGAGGGATCGGGATCCTGTTCGCGCCGAACGCCTGAGCGCGTTGCAGCACCTGCTTCCGCCCCGTCCCGCCGGCTCTGCGGCGCTGATAGCCGGCGCGCCCAACGCCGACATCGTCATCGGCTGGCACGTGGGCTTCGACGGCCTCGACACGTTCGGTGGCATCCTGCGCCACCTCGACCACAAGCCGCCACCGGTGGTCTTTCGAGTGCGGCGAATTCCGCGTGCCGACATACCGAGTGGCACGGCCTTCACCGAATGGATCGACACAATATGGCTACAGACAGACCATGATGTGCACACGATGCTAGAAAGCCGCCAGCAATGAGTTCGACCGCAATGACCACCGCAGCGTTGGCGATCGCGGCGTTGATGATCGCCATGTGGCTACTCAGTCTGGCCCTCAAGAACGCCTCGATCGTCGACATCGGTTGGGGTCTTGGTTTCGTGATCGTCGCGTGGGCTGTGCGGTCTCGCATCGACGGCGACGCCGACCGACAACGACTCCTGGTCGCGATGACCACGCTCTGGGGATTGCGGCTCGCTGTGTATCTGTATGCCCGAAACCACGGAAAGGGTGAGGACTTTCGATATCGGGCCATGCGCAAGCATTGGGGACCGCGTTTCCCGCTGATCAGCCTTGGCACCGTCTTCATTGTGCAGGGCGCGCTGATGTGGATCGTTTCGCTGCCCGTGCAACTTGGCCAGGTACAGGTCGAGCCGGAGCTTGGCGCTCTGGCCTGGATCGGTATCGCAGTCTGGGCAGTCGGATTTTTCTTCGAGGTGATCGGCGACGCACAACTGGCAAGGTTCAAACAGGATCCAGCCAACGCCGGCAAGGTCATGAACAAAGGTCTGTGGCGGTATACCCGCCACCCCAACTACTTCGGCGACGCCTGTGTGTGGTGGGGCATTGCGCTCGTTGCAGCCGAGACCACGGTCGGTCGCTGGGGTCTCGTTGGTGCCGCG
>JAYTZE010000282.1:0-1732 GCA_043742385.1 Ilumatobacteraceae bacterium | reverse complement strand
CCGTCACGGCGAGGCCGGCGCCGCGCAGCTTCGCCTTCAGCTCGGTGGCGGTGTAGATCCGCACGTGCCCGCCGACGCTCTTCGGAGCGTGGTACTCGTCGCTGAGCATCCAGTTGATCTTCTCGGGTAGCCACGTCGGCACGGTCGCGGCAAACGTGCCACCCGACTTCAGCACCCGAGCGAATTCGGTGATGGCGGCCGTGTCGGCCTGGATGTGCTCGAGCACCTCGCTGGTGATGACTCGGTCAAAGCTGTTGTCGGCAAACGGCAATCGCGTGGCGTCGCCCTGCAAGCCACCGACGAATCGCGCTTCGGCGATTTCGTTCGCCTCGGCCATCGCCGCGAAGGTGGCGCGGGTGCCTTCCACCTCGCTCTGTGCGTAGTCGAGCGCTACGACGTTCGCGCCTTGTCGAGCAAGCTCGAAGGCGTGGCGGCCGTATCCGGCGCCGGCGTCGAGTACGAGGTCGCCGGGCTGTACACCGAGTTGATCAAAGCGAATTGTCAGCAATTACAGTCGCCCGTTCCGGCGTAACTTGTCGATGTTGTGTGGCATGGCCAACACCTCGCGGTACTGGTCGGCAGTCAGTTGGGCACAGTGCTTCCAACTCCATCGCTCGACGACCCGACGGCGACCGGCTTCGCCAACGCGGGCCCGCAACTCGCCGTCGTCGAGCCCTCGGCGGATGACCGAGACCAGTTCGTCGACATCGCCGGCCTTGCACTGCAGCACGGTGTCGCCATCGCGACCCGTGACCTCGGGCAGCGCGCCGCCATCGGTGGCGACCAGACAGATGCCCGTCGACATTGCCTCGATTGCAGGCAAGCTGAACCCTTCGTACAGGCTTGGCACGACGGCCATTTCAGCCTCGGCGTACAGCTCCACGATGCGTTGGTCGGACACATCGCTGACGAACTCGATGTGCGGGCGCAGGCCGAGCTGGTCGATCAGATCGTTGCTCGCACCCTCGCGCGGCTTGCCGATGATGGTCAGCGTCACGTTGCGCTCGGTGCGCAGTTTGGCCACTGCTTCGAGCAGGTACGAGAGACCCTTCAGAGCGACGTCGGCCGAAGCGGTCGTGATCAGCCGGCCGGGCGTTCGAGTGACCCCCGGAAGCGGGGTGAACAACTCGGGATCGACACCCACAGGCACCAGGCGCATACGGTCGAGGCTGACGCCCATGTCTGCGTGGATGTCTTTGATGGAGTTCTCGCTGACGACCACGATGCGCGGCATGCGACTGGCAACGCGGCCCTGCATCTTCACGAAGTTGTACCAGCGGCCGATCGAGTAGCGCCGCCGCCACGTGGTGGTGTGGGCCATCTCCAGTGCCCGGTCGCGGGTGATTGGATGGTGGAGCGTGACGATGGTCGGGATCAGCTTCTCGATGCCGAGAATGCTGTAGCCGAGGCACTGGTTGTCGTGGACCAGATCGAAATCGCCCTGGCGTGGCTTCAACGCCCGAAGCGCGCGCATGCTGAACGCCAGCGGTTCGCCGAACGTGCCACGCAGGTGACTGAACGCCTCGGCCCAATCGGCCTTGGTCTTCAGTTCCCAGTAGCCCGGAAACCGGCCAGGGAAGTAGTCGTTCCACAGATCGAGGCTGGGCAGCTGATGCAACGCGATTCGCTCGTCGAGGATCGGGTACGGCTGACCCCCGAAGACCTCGACCGTGTGGCCGAGATCGACCAGTGCCTTCGTGAGATGGCGCGTGTACACCCCTTGACCACCAAC
>JAYTZE010000281.1:0-7097 GCA_043742385.1 Ilumatobacteraceae bacterium | reverse complement strand
GGACGACGCCGAGTGGAACGAGGCGATCGAGCGCGTGAAGACAGCTTGCGAACGCAACGGTGTGATCCCCGCAATCCACGCCGAGGCCGGCCTCGCCGAGAAGCGACGCTCCGCCGGATGGCGAATGATCACCGTCGGCTTCGACCTCGGCAATGTGATGACCGGCCTGCGTAGCCAGCTGAAGGAAGCCCGCGGCACCTGAGCCGCTGGGCGCGATTTCGGTACTGTCACGTCTCACACCGCACCCGGCCAGGCTTTATGGGCGCGATTTCGGTAGGCGGGCTCAACCGGTTTCGCGCCCAACGGGGCTGGCGCGTCGCCTAGACGCGGTCGAGGACGATGTCGAAGTTCGTCGCCAGTTCGCCGGTGTCGTCGGGCTTGAACTCGCGGATGAGGCTGCGCTGCACACCGAACACGGCGTCGCCATCGAGGAAGTCGCTCTCGACGTCGAAGACGTGAGTGATGAGGTCTTTGTAGTCGGGGTGACGGGCCCAGATGTGCAGGTGCCCGGGCCGCCACCAGTTGCGACCGTTCTTCTTCAGCAGATCACCGGCCGGGCCATCACTGGGGATGGGGTACGGCACCGGGCGGATGCTGCGGATCTCGAACGATCCGTCCGGCTGTGAGTGGTAGATGCCACGAAGATTGAACTCACTTTGAATGCCGGGCTGCTGCACGGCGTAGAACATGTTGCTGGCGTTCTGCCAGCAGTCGAGCACGACACCTTCGACTGGCTTGCCGTCGACATCGGTGATCGTGCCGCGCACGACGACGCGATCGCCGTCGTCAGGATCGTCGAGCATCGACTCTCCAAATGCACGATCAGGAGCGCCTGCCGCGTGGAAAGGGCCCAACACCGTGTTGTCGGTGAGGCTCGACGCGCTGGCGTCGTACGCCAACATTTCAACGAGAGTCGACACGCCGGTGGTGTCGCTCAACAGGATGAATTCCTGCCGCACGTCGTCGCTGATCTTGCCGCATTGCGTTAGGAACATGATGCCAGCGAACCACTCTTCGCGGGTGAGGTTGACCTCGCGGGCAAACGTGTGCAAGTGGCGAATCGCCGCGCACGTCACTTCCTTCAAACGTGGGTTTGGCGAGTTGTCGTAGCGCGATAGAACCTCGTCCAACAGTTCATCGAGTGCGCCTTCTTTGGCCATCGCTTCCCCCAGTGAGATTGACGAAATGTGCGAAGCGTTGCTATCACACGATGCCCCGCAGCAACCAGACGAACGTTCCTGCGTGCAGAACGACCGACTATCCTTCGTTGCCGAACTATCGCTACTATTTGCTCCACATCTCGCTAGGGGGTAACACATGGCAGAGCACACCGACGGTCCGGTCCGCCCTTCGAGCGGCGCCTATATCCAGCACCTGGTCTTGCGAGTCCGCGATCTCGAAGCAGCCCACGACTTCTACACGCGCATCCTCGGATTCGAGCAGTGTGCAGAGCTCGAACGCGACAAGTTCCCGGACTACAAGATGCGCTTCTACCGCGGCAGCGCCGAGCGGCATCACGATCTGGCGTTGGCCGAACTGCAAGACCCCGCAAGTGCTCCCCCACCCGAGACACCGTGGCAGATGTTCGGCTCGACTCCCGGCGTCGACCACATCGCGGTGTGTTACCCCAGCCGCGAGTCGTGGCTCGAGCAGATCGCCTACATGAAGACGCAAGGCGTCGAGTTCCGCATCCGCGGCAACCATGGCATGACCCACAGCGCATACGTCGAGGACCCCGACGGCAACGGCATCGAATGCCTGTACAACCTCCCCGACGAGGTGTGGTCGGGCGACGTCAACGCAGCGCTGAACCACTTCGAGAACCTGCCGCTGGACGGACCAGAGTCGCTCGCCGATGACACCAACTACATCGCGTTCGCTCCGGCCAACAGCTAGGCCAGCATCGAGTCGACCAGGGCGCACGCCCCTGCCCGGTCGGAGTACATGAGGGTGTGATGGGTGCGGCTGGTCCTTGCTGACCCCAAGTAGTTGCGCTCGTACAACTCATTGCGTGAGCCGAGACCGGAGCCGACGAAGTCCCACGCCAGACGATAGATGCTCGCCCGCCGCTCGGCGTCCATGTCGTTGGCACCGTGGACGAACTCCTCGATCAACGGACGCAGCCTGGCGTCGTTGAACATCGCTTTGCTGGGGGTTGCCAACAGGTTGTGACTGCCGATCAACATCAAGATCTCGCGCACTCGCGGATACCACACCGCCAGAAGTGAGCGCATCGGGTGTAGGGGACGACCATCGGGGAAGATCACGCCATCTCCGCGGTCGTAGGCGTGCTCCTCCGAGAGCAGGATGGAACTGCGGGTGACCTCGGCGTAGCTCGACAACTCGCCCAACATCTCCACGGTCGCAGGAGAGTTGTCGTTGACCGCTTCGGCCATGCGCAGCGCGAGCCCGTAGGCAAACTCCAACTTTGTGAGCGCACGAATCGTGGTCTGTTGCATGATGTTGGCCCACCACGCCGTCGGCCCCATCACCGAGTTGTACACATCGATGTCGCCGTCGATGAAGATCCGATCGCGTGGGACTTCGACATCGTCGAAGATCGTCAACGCGTCTTGCTCATCGAACTTCGATGACAACGGATGGTCGAACGAGTTCGACCCGACTGTTGCTGCGCTGTCTCGGCACAGGAAGATCAGTCCGGGTGTGTCCATCGGCAGGGCGAAGCTCAGGGCGTACTCGCTCGTCGCATCGCTCGGCAGCGGAAGACCTGGATAGATGGCGGTCTCGTCCGCGAAGGGGGCCAGGGTCGCCAGAATGCGCGCGCCGCGCACGATGATGCCGTTCGAGGTCTCGCCGACCTTGTGCAAGGGGACCGGATTGCCGACAAACGACTGATCCTTCACGCGATCGACTGTCGGATGGACGATGGTGTGCGTCAGAGACAGATCTTCGCGGGCAATCATCTTCTGGTAGTTGATGAGGTTGTCGTGGCCTTCTTCGTTCTTTCCCTCTGGTCCGAGCCACGCGCCGCGTTCGCCGGCGAACCCTGCAAACGTCACGTTCATGTAGTCGGGTGTCCGACCCATGATCCCGACCGTGGACTCGGCGATGCGGCGTAGACCACGATGGCGACGCTTCAGATCTTCGATCGAACGCGGGATCATGTGGCTGACGTTGATGGCCTCGCCGGTCTCCGAATCGGGCATCAAACACTCGTCGGCGAACTCGTGTTGAATGTCGAAGACTCTCGCCAGGCTGTGCGCGGCACCCTCCAACTGTGGATGGGTTGTGACGTCGTCGACGCGTTCGTCCCCCAGCCAAACTTCGCGATTGCGCGCGCGTAGCCCTTTCAGAAACTGCTCCCCCGATCGAGCCGGCATGTGTACCCCCTGTACAAGTCGTTCCAACGCACGCTAGGCGGCACCGCGGCCTACGATCGTGTCGATGGCCACCTCCGCTCCACCCGACATCGTTCGTTCGGCGTACGCCGAACTGATCGTCACCGACCTCGCCGCCAGCAAGCACTTCTGGGTCGATCGACTCGGCTTCGTCATCAGCTCAGAGGACGACAGTGCCGTGTACCTCCGCGGCCACGAAGAGTTCGTTCACCACAGCCTCATCCTGCGCAACGGCATCGAACCTGCGTGTTCGAGGTTTGCCTTTCGAGTGCGCACGCCGGACGATCTCGATGCGGCCGCGCTGTTTCACACCGATCGCGGGTGCGAAGTACGTCGCTATCCCGTCGGCGCGACGCGCGGCGTCGGCCCGACCGTACGTGTGCAGGACCCGTTCGGTTTCGTTGTCGAGTACTTCCACGACATCGAATGGACTGGTCATCATCATCAGCGCTACGACCTGCGCCATGGAGCCAACATCAACCGTCTCGACCACATCAACCTGGTCACCGACGACGTTCAAGCCTTCTACGAGTGGTACACCGCGCTGGGCTTCGGCCTGTCGGAGACCATCGAAGACGACGATGGCACGCTGTACGCGACGTGGATGTTCCGCAAGCAAACAGTGCACGACATCGCCTCGACGCAGGGTTCGTCGCCCCGCCTGCATCACCTTGCCTTTGCCTGTCCCGAGGCGCACCACATCTTGAGCCTGGCCGACACGCTGGGGGCGACCAACGAGTTCCACCACATCGAGCGGGGGCCGGGTCGACACGGCGTGTCGAACGCTTTCTACCTGTACCTGCGCGACCCTGATGGTCACCGCGTCGAGATCTACACCACCGACTACTTCACCGGCGACCCTGGGCATCAGCCGCTGCGTTGGAGTGTGAACGACCAACGCCGACGAGACTTCTGGGCCAACCCGGTCGTCACCCGGTGGTACGAGGAAGCCAGCAGTGTTCTCGACCTCGATGGCAACATTCAGCCGATTCGCGAACGCAAGAGTGACGAGCAGCGCATCACCGTCGGCGCCGATGGCCATGGCGTCACCCGATGATCTCGGCCGAGCTCGCACTCGACCTGGCGAAGCGGCACGAGTGGGCTCGATCCGAAGTGAAGCCGATCGACCCCGTCACAGTCGAGTACCCCGATCTCAGCATCGACGATGCCTACGCGATCCAGCGGGCGTGGGTAGAGCTGCAGATAGCCGATGGGGCCAAGCTCGTCGGTCGAAAGATCGGTCTCACGTCGCGGGCGATGCAGCAGCAGATGAAGATCGACGAGCCCGACTTCGGTGCGCTGCTCGACTACATGATCATGGCCAGCGGCGTGGAACTGAGTCATGCCGCGTTCGTGGATCCCAAGCTCGAGGTCGAGGTGGCATTCGTCATCGGGAAGCGGTTGAGCGGGGATTCGGTCACCGTCGAAGAAGTCCTCGACGCAACCGATTACATTCAGCCGGCGCTCGAGCTGATCGATGCTCGTAGCTACCGCATTCATCCGGACACCAAGCGAACGCGCACAATCGTCGACACCATTGCCGACAACGCTGCGGATGCCGGCGCGATTCTCGGTGGCGAGAAGGTCAAGCCGGCCGATGTCGACATGCGGTGGATCGGCGCCATCTTCTCGTGCAACGGCGTGGTCGAAGAGACTGGCTTGGCCGCCGGCGTGCTGGGTCATCCGGCCAACGGCATTGCCTGGGTCGCCCGTCGCATTGCGCCATACGGCTTGGCAATCGAACCCGGGCAGATCATCCTTGCGGGTTCGTTCACGCGCGCGTCGGCAACTCGTCGCGGTGATCACTTCATCGCTGACTATGGCCCGCTCGGCACGGTGACCTGCAATTTCGTATAGGCGTGGCCGAACGCATCGCCAGGTGCTAGAACAGGATGCAGAATTGCTGACGGAAGGATCTGATTGTGCAATACGCGCTGGTCAACGGGGTTCGGAATCATCCCAATTCCGCCTACGCCCTACAGGATGTCTATTCCGACTACATCAGCGATGCGGTGCTCGCCGAGGAACTCGGCTTCAGCAGCACCTGGTACGGCGAGCATCACTTCCGCGAGTGTCAGTGGACCGGTTCGCCGATGATGGTGGCCACCGCCGTCGCGGCCCGTACCGAACGGATTCGGGTTGGCTCGTCGGTGGTGTTACTTCCCTTCCACGACCCGATTCGTGTTGCCGAAGATGCTGCTATCGCCGACATCTTGTCGAAAGGACGATTCGATCTGGGCGTGGGCCCAGGATCACAGTACGAGGAGTTCGTCACGTTCGGAAAGAATCCAACGGAGATGAACCAGCGATCGTGGGAGATGGTCGATTGGATCCAGCGGGCCTTCACCGAGCAGGGGATGTTCAGCCACGCCGGCCGTTTCTACGACATTCCCGATATGACGTTCACCACCAAGCCGGTGCAGAAACCACTGCCGATGTGGTGGGGCGGCATGGGGCCGAAAAACCTGGCCAAAGCTGCTGAACGGGGCCTGAACCTGATCGCTCCGTTCAACGCCGGATACGACGATGCCTTGCTGGCGTGTGGGCGCAAACCAGCCGACTACGCGGTGTCGGTGATGGTTCCGGTGTTCGTTGCTGATACGACCGACCACGCCTGGGAGATCGCCGGCCCCGGCATCGAGTACTTCGTCAACTTCTACCAGATGCGCAAGAACCTACAAGGCGAGCCAGCACCTTCTGAGGCACGAATCACCCAGGAGATGCTGCGCACCGGCAACGCCGGCTTCTGGTTCGCCGCGGTCGGTACGCCCGAAGACGTGATCGGCAAACTTCGCCCATTCGTCGATGGCCATCTCGGACGCATCACTCAGTTGGCCCTGCAGATGCGTCAACCTGGTATGGGCACCGACGACACGCATCGATCGATGCGCATGTTCGCCAGTGAGGTCATCCCCGCGCTGTCGTAGCGCTTCGCGCAATCAGACCAGTCACGCCGATTGGATCGGTCAGTGGCGCGAAGTGGTTCGTCGCTAGTTCGTAGGTCGTCCACCGCGGATCGAGCTTGAGACGGTCGTACGTGGTGCGAAACGAAGCCGTCTCGGATTCGGTGCACAGCACGTACGACAGCGCGACATGGTCGGGCAGTTCAGGCAGCGCGGCAACCGGCTCGACCATCGCCTTCCAGGGCTGAGGACGCAGGCGCGGACGACAGTAGGCCAGGACGGATTCATCTGTGACGCCGAAGTACTCAGGCTGACGGATGGGAAACGGACGGCGAGCCGCTTCGTTCTCGCGGGCCACCGCCCCGGTTCGCCCAGCGGACAGATCGGCCAGACATTGACCGTCGTCGGGCACGAACGCATCGAGATACAGCGCTGAGCGAATCCGGTCTGGCACCCGAGCGATCACACCTGTGATCACCATGCCTCCATAACTCCAGCCGACGAGACCGACGTTCGTCAGATCCTCGAACTCGATGTGCCCGACGATGTCGTCGATGTGTGTACTGAGCCCGACGGCGTCGTTCAACAGATGGGCGCGCTCGCCCAGGCCCGTCAACGTCGGCGCCGTCGCGTGGTAGCCCATGCTTGCGAGTTGGGCGACTACATCACGCCACACCCAGCCGCCGCACCACGCTCCGTGGACCAACACGATTCGCTGTTGCGTCACGAGCTTTCGGCAGGTCGAACGCGAATGAGCGGTATGCGTCGCTCCGTCTTTTCCTGGTACTCCGCGTAGTTCGGAAACAGCGCCACCATCTGCGCCCACAACGTGTCC
>JAYTZE010000280.1:0-3635 GCA_043742385.1 Ilumatobacteraceae bacterium | reverse complement strand
GACATCCGACGCCTCGGGCTGCCACGCCGGCATCCCGATATCGGGCGTGGCCGGCGACCAGCAGGCAGCGCTGTTCGGCCAAGCGTGCTTCACCCCTGGCATGGCCAAGAACACGTACGGCACTGGAAGCTTCGTGTTGTTGAACGTCGGCTCGTCGTGCCCTCCGCCCACCGAGGGGATGCTGACAACCGTTGCGTGGCAGCTTTCGGATGGGACCGTTACGTACGCCTTGGAGGGTGCCATCTTCGCCACCGGCGCAGCCATTCAGTGGCTGCGCGACGGGTTGGGCGTGATCGAATCGGCAGCCGAAATCGGTCCGCTGGCGGCCAGTTCACCGGATAGTGGCGGTGTGTATGTCGTACCAGCGTTCGCGGGTCTCGGCAGCCCGTGGTGGGACCCCTACGCCCGAGGCACGATCGTCGGAATCACGCGAGGCACGTCCAAAGCTCATCTCGCCCGCGCCGTGGTCGAAGCGATGGCCTACCAGACACGCGACGTGGTCGAGGCGATGGCAGCAGCCAGTGGCACAACACTTGCTGCGCTACGAGTTGACGGCGGCGCATCTGTGATGGACCTATTGTTGCAAATGCAAGCAGATCAGCTCGGCGTCACGGTTCAGCGACCGATCGACCAGGAGACCACAGCGCTCGGCGCGGCCTATCTCGCCGGCCTCGCCGAAGGTGTCTGGCCCTCGCTGACGGCGATCGGTGAACGATGGCAGATCGACGCAACCTTCCAGCCTGAACCCGATCGGACCTTCACCGATCTCGGCCATGCCTCGTGGCTGCGGGCCGTCCAACGCTCACGCGGCTGGATCGGCTCTCCATGAACCGTGGCGTCGTCGTCGCCGTCGGCACCTGTGTTGCGTTGCTGTGCGCATCTGCCGTGTCAGCGTTGACCGGCATCGGCCAACCTGCTGGGGCCATCGATCCGGCGACCCGAGGCACGATGGTGCAGGTCACGCCGACGCTGCCTCCGCCTGTGCCCCGGGTGCTGTGGATGGGCGACTCGTCGCTCGAAGGGCTGAAGTTCTACACGGTTGCGTTCAATGCGATCGGTGGCATGACGTACGTGTTCGACGCCGAGTCGTGCCGGCGCCTGGTGAGACCATCATGCCTCAGCCAGGCCGGAAACACTCCCAGCACCGCGTTGGAGGCGATCCAGAGTGCACCGGGCCAGTTCGATGCGGTGGTCATCGGCGCGGGTTACAACGAGGGCAGCAATGGGTTCGGCGAGAACTTCGATCTGATCGTCTCAGCCGCTCGCGCCAAGGGCGCGGTGCGCATCGTCTGGATGAACTATCGGCTGCGCGACGGTCTCACTCGGGGCGGTACCGACAACAACGGGTCCTATCTGTCCAACAACGAGACACTGCTGCAGAAGGTGGCCAGTGGTGCGTATCCCGATGTGTTCATCGCCAACTGGCGCGACTACACAGCGCCGGTGCGGTCATGGTTCGTGTCTGACGGCATCCATTACCAGCCCACCGGAGCGCTCGGCGCTGCCGACTACATCTCGCGATGGATCACCCATCTGTTCTCGGAACCCTGTCCGAAGCCGATGACCGTCGGTGGGCCGATCGACAACCCGTGCACGCCTCCCGACGGAAATCCGCCCCCCGACGTACGCGCCCTCTACGGCTAGCGCGCTCAGCCGAGCTTGGGGAGGCCCTTCTTGAGGTTGCGGATTCCTTGGGCGATGCGCCGCTCGTTCTCGATCAGGGCGAACCTGGCAAAGCCTTCGCCGCCCGGACCGAACCCGACGCCCGGCGACAGGGCGACCTCGCACTCGCGCACCACGTGCGAGCAGAACTCGACCGAGTTCATCTCCGAGTACGGCTCCGGAATCGGGGCCCAGACGAACATCGACCCCTTCGGCTTCGGGATATCCCACCCGATGCGCCCGAGTCCGTCGATCAGCGCATCGCGTCGACTCTGGTAGATCGAACAGACCTCTGCCGGATAGTCAGCTGCCTCGTTCATTGCGACCGTCGCGGCAATCTGTACTGGCTGGAAGACGCCATAGTCGAGATAGCTCTTCAGCTTCACCAACGCCTGCACAACCTCGCGATTGCCGACGAGGAATGCGCAACGCCAACCTGCCATCGAGAAGCTCTTGGTCATGGAGTACAGCTCCACGGCGCATTCCTTGGCGCCTTCAGCTTGCAGGATGCTGGGAGGCTTGTAGCCATCGAAGCCCACATCGGCGTAGGCGAAGTCGTGCACAACGATCATCTCGCGCTCGCGGCAGAAATCGACGACCCTCTGCATGAAATCGAGATCGACAACGGCTCCCGTGGGGTTGTGAGGGAAGGAGATCACCAGCACCCGCGGCTTGGGCCAGCCGACGTCGTAGGCCGTGATCAGGCTGTCGAAGAAGTCGCCGGTGAAGTCGCCCTGCACGCGCGGGTCGGCAAGGTGGCGCATGGGCACCTGACGCAGGTCTGCGCCGGCGAAGAGCGGGCCGTAGATGTGGATCGGATAGCTCGGGCTCGGCACGATGGCGGCGTCACCGCGATCGAGGAGCACCCACATCAAGTGGCTGAAGCCCTCCTTTGAACCGATGGTGTTGGTGATCTCCAACTCGGGATCCAGCTGCACACCCCAGTTGCGCTCGTACAGCGCAGCAGCGGCCTCGCGCAGCTTTGGCAGGCCGCGGCTGACGGAGTACCGGTGGTTGCGGGCGATGTGCGCTGCCTCGGTGAGCTTGTCGACGGCGATCTGCGGTGAGGGGATGTCGGGATTGCCGAATCCGAGGTCGATCACATCGACCCCTGCTCGCCGTGCTTCGATCTTCAAGTTGTTGATGATCGTGAACACATACGGTGGCAGGTTGGTGATTCGGCGGAACTCCATAGAGAATCTCACGCTACTTGCTGCGATCCAACCACCCACGGCAGATATGCGAGCATGGCGCGATGGCCCTCAGTCCGCTCCCTGACGACTGCATCCACGTCGTGATCGAAATCCCTCGTGGCAGCCGCAACAAGTACGAAATCGATCACGACACCGGTCGGGTGTTTCTCGACCGACGGCTGTTCACCGCAACCACCTATCCGGCCGACTACGGGTACATCCCCAATACGAAGGGTGGCGATGGCGACGCCCTCGACGCGCTCGTGTTGCTCGAGGACGCGGTGTATCCCGGCGTGTGGGTCGCGGCGCGCCCCGTCGGAGTGCTGTACATGCACGACGAGGCCGGCGAGGACGCCAAGATCCTGTGCGTGCCGCCGAAGGAACCGCGTTGGAACGATGTGCACGACCTCACCGATCTCACGCCGCAACTGGTCAGCGAGATCCAGCACTTCTTCGAGGTCTACAAGGCATTGGAACCGGGCAAGGAATCATCGTCTGCAGGTATCGCTGGGAAAGACGCAGCGTGGCGCGAGATCCGCGATGCGCGCGCCAGCTACACGCCCCACTCCTAGTTCGGACTCGAAGTCCGTGCGTGACCCTCGGTTTTCGAGCACAGCACCTTGGGGTTCCAGTCTTGATGGTCACCCGTCGGGTTGGCCTTCCAAGTCCAGCGTCGGTCGCCGACAAACCATGGAGCGGGAGTGAAAACGACGGCCGTTCGGCGGAAGTGCTGCTCTTCCAACCACCCGGTCAAGTCAGGATCGAACAATCGGCGGTTCT
>JAYTZE010000279.1:0-3635 GCA_043742385.1 Ilumatobacteraceae bacterium | reverse complement strand
TGGCAACAAGGACGCGAATCTGGCCGCTCTTGAAGTCGGCGAGGTTGCGTTCGCGGGCGCTCTGCGACAGGTTGCCGTGCAGTTCGACAGCGGGGATGCCGGCGGCGCACAGCTGCTTTGCGAGCTTCTTGGCGCCGTGCTTGGTGCGCATGAACAACAGCGAACGGTCGACACCGGAAGCGAGCGCGCTGACGACAGCAGCCTTGTCGGCTGAGGTTACGGCGAGCACGTGGTGAGTCATCGTGTTGATCGACGACACCTCGGGGTCGACCGAATGCACGACCGGGTTGACCAGATAGGTGCGGACGAGACCGTCGATCGCCTTGTCGAGGGTGGCCGAGAAGAGCATCCGCTGGCCACCGGCCGGGGTGGCGTCGAGAATCCGCTTCACACCCGGGAGGAAGCCAAGGTCGGCCATGTGGTCGGCCTCGTCGAGCACGGTGATTTCCACTGCGTCGAGGCGGCAGTGCCGCTGGCCGATCAGATCTTCGAGTCGACCCGGGCAAGCGACAACGATGTCGACGCCCTGGCGCAGCGCCGAGACCTGCGGCCCCTGGCCGACGCCGCCGTAGATGGTGGCGACGCGCATCGACATGGCTTCTGCCAAAGGCTTCAACGAGGTCATGACCTGGTTGGCCAGCTCGCGCGTCGGGACGAGGATGAGGGCACGGGGACGGCCATTTTCGCGGCGCCTACCGCTTGCGGCGAGACGTGCAACGAGTGGCAACGCAAAGGCAATCGTCTTGCCGCTGCCGGTCTTGCCGCGACCGAGCACGTCTTTGCCGAGCAGCGAGTCGGGCAGTGTTGCCGATTGGATCGGGAAGGCTGTCAGCACGTCGCGGTCTGCGAGCACCTTGATCAGCGCGGCCGGTACGCCAAGGGCGACGAAGTCGGTGACGTAGTCCTTCGGTGGCGCCGACGGAGTTGGCACGGCGGTTGCGATCTGTGTCGCGAAATCCGGCTCGACGACTCGCTGGGCGCGATCAGCGCCTTGGTGACGGCCGCCGTTGCGACGGCGCGCGCCGCGACTGCTCGAGGTGGATGTGGTCATTGTGGGGGATTCCTTTATGAGTTGTTGGCCGTGGATGCAAAGACCAACAATTGCTGGAATCACTATGCGCCCGAAGCGCTGCACTCGACCGCGGGATACGTGTTCGTAGCACCGCCGTCGGACAGACTACCGCTGAACTGGCCAAACAGGGCGGATGCCCTACAGCAGGGGTTCGAGGTGGATCAGCTCAACAGGGTCGAGCCCCAGCATCGGCCGACTGATTCGCCTGTGCGGGATCTTGGTCATGTCGACGGTTGCGCTCCCAGGACCGTCGCATCGAACGACATGCGCAGCGATCGGTTCGAACCCGCCCATGAAGTGCTGCATGCTCTTGACGACCACGATGTGTCGTTGAGTCACGTCGATGTCGTGCTCTGTGAAGCAGTGTGGGCTGAACACCTGCTGGCGACGTGAGGTCAAGACGACATCGATGCCGCCGATCCGCACAGCGGCGGACTTCCCCAGTGGTTCGCGTGGCGGGCCTTGACCGAACAGGGCCTGCATAGCGTCGCTGCGAACGGAGGTCACAGTGACATCAGCGTCGATCGGCGCGCCCGAAAGCGCGCCAGCCTTTCCGCCGATTCTCAGCGGCAGTTGCGCGCCGACGCCCGCGTCGTGGCAGACGCGAACTGCCATCGGATCCCAGATCATCCCGAGTGCCGCGTTGGTGATGTTGCGCTCGATGAGTTCGGCGAGCACGTACGTCGAGTCGCTGGCTGCGCCGGCGCCGGCGTTGTCGGAGCGGTCAGCGATCACCACAGGACCATCGGTGTGCCGGAGCGCTTCGTCAATTGCCTCGGTTACGCCGAGTCCGCTCCATTCGTTGCCGACAACGATGGTCAAGAAGTTGTTGCCGACCTCCTCGAGAACCGTCTCGGCAAGTGCCTCGTCGTTGTCGGTGGTGACGATGATCGAGGCGCCCATGAACGGCACGTCGCACCCTTCGAAGCCATGGTTCGCCGAGACCATCAAGACACCTGGACGACCTTGCACATCTCGACTTCGAGAGACGAAGGATCGCATCGGTTCCTCGGTTGTCGGGAACACACCGGTCGCCGGGACTCGGTACGTGCGAGTGACCGGCCTGACGACACCACGGGCGATGTCTCGCAACACGGGCAGCATCTCTTCGGCGCGCTCCGCGTAGTCGATGTGCGGATACTCGCGGCACGACACGGTGAGGTCAGCCGCCGCGCACATGGACGAGGTGACGTTGGCGTGCAGGTCGAGGAGCACACCCATGGCGACGCCTGCCCCGATGATCTCGCGCGCCGATGCGACGAGGGTGCCCTCGCAGTCGTCGACCCCATCGGCCATCTGCGCGCCGTGCAGGCACAACAAGACGATGTCGACAGGCATCGCGGCGCGCAGGCCGTCAAGAATGTGCTCGCTGATCTGTCGCCACGCGGTCGCCGTGGCGGGCGAGCTCGGCTCGGCATTGAAGAACGGCCCAGCAGCCACTTCCATGTTGGCGGCCTCGGCAAGTCGGCACGCTTCGCCATATCCGAATCCGTCGGCGTCGTCGGGCTTGTCGGCCGACCAGTTCCACTGTTCGAACGACCGCCACGACGTTGGAATCGGCGAGAACGAACTCGACTCGTGCTGCACCCCGGCGATGTAGATCCGCATTGCCCGCGACTATATTTGCCGTGTGATCCGATTTCGCGTCTGCGGCGAATGACGGTCGAGGAAAGGGGAACACCTATGCCCACCACCATCACATCAGTCCACGTGACGATGGTTGCCGAGATCTACGCCGCCTTCGGACGCGGCGACGTGCCATTCATCATGGATTCCTTGGCCGACGACATTGTCTGGGAACACGGCATACGCACCACTGACCTTCCGTGGCTGCAGCCAGGAACCGGCAAGAAGCACGTCGGCGAGTTCTTTGCTGCGGTCCGCCAGGGCCTGGCCTTCAGTGTGTTCGAGCCTCAGGTGATCGCGGCCGACGGGGACACCGTCGTGGCAGTGATCCGCGAAGCCAGCACGATTCTCAGCACAGGCAAGCCGGTCGACGAAGACCTGTATGCCCACGTCTGGACGTTCAACGGAAGCGGCAAGGTTGCATCATTCCGCCACATCGGTGACTGGGCTCGGCACGAGGTTTCGTTCAGAAGTTGAGCGGCGGTCGCCAAGCCGGCGATCCGAACCCGAAGCCCGCGGCCTCGATGGCCGCGGCAACCTGGAACGCGCTGATGTCTTCGTAGGTACGCGCGACCACCTGCACGCCGGTCGGCACGCCGTTTGCCGCCAATCCCGAGGGCACGGAAAGCACCGGGCAGCGGCTGAACAGATTGAACGGAAAGGTCATCATCGCCCGGAGGTAATGGGCGACCTCCTGCCCGTCGATCACTACTGGCTCATCGACGTAGGAGTTGCCCGCCTGTAAACCGGTGATTGCGATCGTCGGGCACAGCAACACGTCGATTTCTTCGAACAGACGGCCCAGCGGATCCCAGAGTGCCGTCTCCTCGACGAGACCCTCGTAGAACGTCATCTCTGGGTCCATTGTCGCCACGAACGATCTGGTGTAGTCGTTCAACAAGTCGCCATGTTCGGCCTCGATCTCACCGATGCCAGG
>JAYTZE010000278.1:0-1733 GCA_043742385.1 Ilumatobacteraceae bacterium | reverse complement strand
TCGGCGAGAGTCTTGGCATTGGCGGCCGGCGAATCGGCGAGCCCAAAAATTGCCTGGGCCGAGGTGTAGTAGCCGTCGCTCATATCAACGACCTGCTTACGCTCGTCGGTGATCCCGTACTGCTGCAGGTTGAAGTCGAAATCCTTCGGACCTGGCGCGATCGCTGTATCGAACGGTGAGCGCGTCCATGTCACCTTGGTCGCATCGAAGCCCAATTCCCTGGCGACTGCCATTGCGACGGCGGCCTCGAAGCCCTGCCCGTCTTCGGGTGTGGCGTCATTGATGACGTACGGAGGGAACGCCGGTTCACCGGTGGCGATGGTCAACTTGTCGGCCGTGATGGTGTTTCCCGCTGCGCAGGTCGCCGGATCCGCGGATGCCGCTGTATCGCCGGATTCGCCGGCCGGTGTGTCGTCGTCGCCGCATGAGATCAGCAGCAACGAGCCGGCCACGAGGGCGGCCAAAGTCGATCGTTTCATTTTTCTGTCCTCCAGGTGTTCACGCTGAACGGGCAGCCTAGCCGGGCTGGTTTGACGCGATCTTGACCGATCGCTCCCTTGACAGTGAGACACAGAGTGTCTTACTGTCTCACGAATGACTCTTGATCCGGCCGAGCAGCGCGTGCTCGATGCGGCGAAATCGTGCTGCGAGCGATGGGGTCTCGCCAAGGTCACGATCGAGGACATCGCCACCCAGGCCGGGGTATCACGGGCGACTCTGTATCGCATGTTTCCCGGTGGCAAAGACGTCTTGTTCGAGGCGCTGCGGGTGCGCGAGCTCGAAGACTTCTTCACCCGATTGAGCGCCCACCTCGACGGTGCGATCGACTTCGAAGATCTTATGGTGCGCTGTGTCATGCATGCGACGCACGAACTGCGCAGCGATCAACACCTCTCGTTGATGCTCGCATCGGAGCCCGGCGACACCCTCGGACAGCTCACTGTCGATGGCGTGCCGCGCATCATTCGAGTGGCAACGGTGTTCTTGGCGCCGTTGGTCGATGGCTATCTGCCACGCCGCGAGGGCGCCCGCCTGGTCGAGCTGCTGTCTCGCCTGGTCATCAGCTACTTCCTGGCACCATCCGAACAGGTCGACCTCGGCGAACCTGAATCCGCCCGAGCCTTCATCCACGCCTTCATCCTCCCCGCCTTCCAGCCATCTCTCACCAGGAGCTGACCATGACTGTCACCCACAACGACAACGAGACGATCATCGGTCGCGCCGAGATCAACGACATCGACGCCATCTTGGCCATCCCCACGCATGATCCCAGCGAGATCGCTCACATCGTCAAGAACAACGCGGACACCATCTTCACGTGGGACTACTCGCTCAGCCGGCCAGCGCTGCGCAAGCTCTACGAAAAGGCCAAGGTCGGCCAGTGGAACGCCACCACCGATCTGGCGTGGGATACCGAGGTCGATGTCGAAAAGACCGTGGCCGAGGATCAGGCGCTGATCGGCACTGGTATCGACGCCAGCATCTACATCGGTACACCGGTCGAGAAGTGGGACGACAAGAAGTGGCTCGAGTTCGGGGTGGAAAGCCGCAACTGGAGCCTCAGCCAATTCATGCACGGCGAGCAGGGTGCGTTGTTGTGCACCGCCAAGATCGTCGAGACGGTGCCGTGGTACGACGCCAAGTTGTATGCCAGCACCCAGGTCGTCGACGAGGCCCGCCACGTCGAGGTGTTTGCTCGGTATCTCGACGAGAAGCTCGGTGGCCAGTATCAG
>JAYTZE010000277.1:0-1735 GCA_043742385.1 Ilumatobacteraceae bacterium | reverse complement strand
GCACGATCGTCGCCTTCGGAAACGACATCGCGGGCCAGTCGGTCACGGCCGTGTCGACCGACGGGGTCGAGTGGTCGAAGATGACGTTCTCGAGCATGCTCGACACCAGTGACGGCGCGACCGCACAACTGAACCTCGCGCTGTCGAGCGCCGGTCCCGGGGGGATCACCGCCGTGGGCAGTGTCAACGTCGACGCTGCTGTGGAAGCCGGCGGATTCTCGATCGAGAAGGATGGCGTGCGTCTGACGATGACCGAGAGCCGATTTCAAGCGCTGGTCGCGACCGACATCGCCACGGGCGACGAGCTCGGCCGCTGGGACGGCCGCACACCACCCGACCCAAACGCAGTCCTGAGCTACGACGAGCGGGGCGGCTATCGCGTGCTGGGCGACGGCGGCAGCGTCCGAGTGCGGTTCAGCGATGCGGACATTCAGAGTCTGCACAACCAGCAGGTCAACGAGCGGTGGAAGACTGTTGTGCTCCACTCCACAGATGGAATCAACTGGTCCCGCGACGACGTCAACACCATCGTCGGCTTCGATACCTACAGCGCGACCCGCGTGCAGGTGACCGACACCAACGCATTGATCAGCCTGGTCGACACGAACAGCCGCGATGCAAATGGCCTACCCAAGACGGTCGTGCTCGTCGGCACAGCGAAGTCGTAGTGCTCAGCGTGCCGGCAGCGACTGCTTGGTTGTCAGCACCGGTTCGAACAGGTCGCCGAGCCGGTCGACACGCTCCAGTACATCGCTGATGGTGAATTTCAGCGCAGCGTCACCTGCTGCGCCCGCCTCTACTTCTGCCCATGTGACCGGAGTCGATACCGTCGGCTCCGGTCGGGCGCGCATCGAATAGACACCGATCGTCGTCTTGAAGCGGGCGTTCTGGCTCCAGTCGACGAAGATCTTCCCCGGTCGGTTGACCTTGGCCATCACGGTTGTCACCCGGTCGCGGTGTTGGCGCTCCAACACCTGGCCGACAGCCAGCGCGAAGTCGGCGGCGCCGTCGTGTGTGCACGGCGTGTTCAACGGCACGTACATCTGCATGCCCTTCGACCCCGACGTCTTGCACCAACCCTCCAGGTCCACCGCGGCCAATACGTCTCGCACCAAAAGCGCGATCTCACAGCACTCCTTGATCGCCGCCGGCGCACCGGGATCGAAGTCGAAGACCATCGCCAGCGGCGCTTCCAGGTCGTCGGAGATCGCCATCGGTACGTGCAGCTCCAGCGCCGCCATGTTCGCGGCCCACACCAACGCCGCCGGCTCGTCGAACCGGCAGTAGCCGATGTCGCCGTCACGATCCCCCGGGCCAGGCGCTGTGGGTATCCACGACGGACGGTGCTTGGGGCAACGCTTCTCGAAGAACCCCGTCTTCTCCACGCCGTCGGGGAACCGCTTCAACGTGATGCACCGCCCGGCGAGGTGCGGCAGCATCACCGGGGCGATTCGGGCGTAGTAGTCGATCACCTCACCCTTGGTCGTACCGGTGTCGGGGTACAGCACCTTGTCGAGGTTCGACAGCGGCAGCTCGCGCTCGCCAACCCTGACGACGGTCCCTCCGCTCACGCGGACTTGCGGACTCGGCGTGGCTTGGCTTTGGTGGCGGAGCCCACCACCTCGAGCTCGGGCCCGCCGGCGGGGTGGCGACCTCGAGCGGCCTTGGCAGCTTTGACGCTGGCCTCCAGCGCTGCCATCAGGTCGACGACTTTCGGTGCCTCGGCGGCGGGAGC
>JAYTZE010000276.1:0-1735 GCA_043742385.1 Ilumatobacteraceae bacterium | reverse complement strand
CGTCGCTCATGATCGTGCTCATCGCCGGTCTGACCGGCATCACCGACATCGCCGCACTCCTCGCGCTCTTCGGTGTCAACGCCGCCATGATCCTTTTCGGCTGGCTGATGGAAACCACCAACCACGACCGACCCGCCACCAGCTGGACACCGTTCGCGTTCGGCTGCATCGTCGGGACCGTTCCCTGGCTCGCAATCGCGATGTACCTCGTCGGCGCAGGCAGCGATGTCCCAGGCTTCGTCTACGGCATCTTCGTCAGCCTGTTCGCACTGTTCAACTGCTTCGCCGTCACACAATGGCTCCAATACCGAGCACACGGTCGATGGTCCGACTATCTCCACGGCGAACGCATCTACATCGCGCTCAGCCTCACCGCCAGGAGCCTCCTCGCCTGGCAGATCTACGCCAACGTGCTCATCAGCTGACGCCGCCCCAGACATCGGGCGCGTCGGGTTGTGACGCAGCACTCACCAACCGTCGACGACGTTCGACCAGTTACTCAACCGACTCGCCCCAGTCATGGCTGCCCCACTCGGTCGCCGCGCTGCGCAACCAACAGACCCGCCAAGCGCTCGCACCCTGCCGATCCGACTCGCACTGACGAACTGATACTCCTCGGCCCGTCTGCGTGTCTCGTGGGGCAACAGGCCGACGCCCATGTGACCTCTCGTGACCCGTCCGCAGGATCGGCCGCTGCGGCTCTGAACGTGACCCGGTTTCAGTCAGAACAGACCGGCGTTGTTAACCAGACCCCACGACCGAACACCCCACTCCACATAATCTTCGCCCGCACCGTCGCTCTCACATCCTCGAGTCTCGGTTCACGCAAAGCACGCGGCAGGAGATGGCGATGGGATCGCCGCGGAACCGCGGACCCGTGACGACAGCGACTCCACCGCTCTGAGGCGTGAGCCGACGAAAGATCGGGAGCCCGTTGCAAAACGCATCGGCGGCGTGACACTCCGTTCCAACCCCGGCGCCATGGCCAAGACGATCCCGGCGAAGCGAAGACAACCTCGGGATCGAACCTGACACCGCGCTCTGAACTTTACTTCCCCCGGAAATGGGAGTGTCAGGACTGTCGGAACTTGTGTGAACGGCGTGGTCTGAGAGTCCGCGGCTGACAGGGCCGCCGCGGAAAGGATTACATCCATGACCACGAGCAGGAATGAGAGCGCCGCGACCGGGCCATTACACCGTCGGCAGCAGCCAGGCACGACCCGCCGAGCGATAGGCAAGCTCGGTGACCTGCAATGCCGTGCGACCCACGTCGGCGTCGGCAAGGGGCCGCTCGCCCGTCGCACAGCATCGAGTGAAGTCGGCCATCTGCGCGGCGTACATCGGCAGCGTGCAGTGGATGTAGTCGTCCGCGGCGGGCGTGGCCGGTGTGAACTGGGGCCAGATCCGGTCGTGGCCCGCCGTCCCGTACACCTCAGTGTCGGCTTCCATGCCATCGAGGCGGGGTTGCCACCATCCGCACTCCACCACGCTGCGTACGATCGTGCCATCGGCCATCAGCCACTCGATCAGCACGACGGCATCGTCATCGACCGAGTACTGGCCGTGGGCCGTGCCGACGGACGCGACCACCCGAACCGGAACTGGGTCGCCGAGTACGAACCGCGCCGTGTCGATAGCGTGGATCCCCATGTCGATGAGCGCCCCGCCGCCGGCGAGCGCGGGATCGGTGAACCATCCGCTCGGACCCCAGCCGGCATGGATCCCGTACCCGCGC
>JAYTZE010000275.1:0-7104 GCA_043742385.1 Ilumatobacteraceae bacterium | reverse complement strand
CGACCACGCCAACGGTGCTCACGGCCTACCCCGGCCCGTGCGGCTCGCCACCGTTGTCGTCAAATGTGAACGCGCGAGCCCTACGGTCGACGGCCTCGTCAGTGATCGTGGGACTCGGCGCCGACGGATCCATCTGCGTTCTGACCTTCACAGGTACCTCACACATCGTCGTCGATGTCGCCGGCTGGTTCGGGCCCGGCAGCGGTGGACTTGCATATCGACCAACGGCGCCGGTGAGACTGCTCGACACGCGACTGAATAGCGGTCAGACCACAGCCGCAGACGCACCCGTCCACGTTGATGGGGTCTCGGTGCTCAACGTCGTCGGTGTCGACGCCATCAGCCTGGGTTACGTCACGGTTCGGCCATGTGGATCGGCGCTACTCACGTCGTTGATCAACACCACTCCCCGGGAGGCCTGGGCGAATCTCATCGCCGTCGGTGGCGATGCCGGCGGCAACGTGTGTGTGCGATCGAATGTCAGGTCGCACCTGGTCGTCGATCAGGTCGCTACCTTCGCGGCGTAGTCCTAAGGCGAGGATGTGTGCGAACCTACGGAGCCATGCCTGCAGATGCCGCCGACGCTCGGGTGCTGCTCAAAGGGTCACTCGACAACTACGTCGCCGAACGCACGCGTTTGGTCAAGCAGGCGCGTCGTGAAGGTGATCGCACACTGGCCAGCTTCTATCAATCGCTCAAGCGACCCAACCTCTCGCTGTGGGCTGTGCTCGCCGTGGGCGACGATGCCGACGCTGTCAACGGCATCGTCACTGCGACGGCTGAACTCGCAGAGATCCAACGTGGCGGAGCTGGGTCGGGTGCCCTGTCGGCAGCGACGCAGCGCAGACGGAAGGCGCTCGAGGCGCTCGCCGACCGGGCGGTGCAGGCGCTCGCCGAATCGGTCGCAGGAGCAGAGTCACGACGTGCGGAGATTCGCGACATCATCGATCAACTCTCCCGTGACCCACATCTCGCCGAGACCTGGATCGACGGCACGCTGCGCGACCTGCCCGACGACGCCTTCGGGTTTGCCGCTTTCACCGGCCCAATCAATGCAGACGCAACGGTGGAGGACGCACGGGTCGACGTTCCCCGAGCGCGACGCGCTGCGAAGGCGTCGAAACCTCCCAGCGATCACGCCGCGGCTCAACGATCAGCCGACCGGGCCGCTCGCGCGGAGCGGGCACAGGTCGCCCACCAAGCGCGCCACGACGTTGCCGTCGCGGACCGTCAGTTGGCGACCGCCGAACGACGGGTGGCTGCTGCCCAGACCGCAGTCCGTGAAGCGGAGAATGCGTTAGGGCTGGCCGAGCAAGAACGTGTGGCCGCCGAACAACGTCGCGATGAGGCGACTGCACGACTCGAGGCGAGTCGCAACGAATGACATTGCCACCAGCGCGGGGCGGGTCAGTGCTCGGCGACGAGTTCCGGTGAGCCTCGGCCGACCGTGGCGGCGCCGGTGGCGTGAGGGTTGCCGGTCGGGAGCTTGCGATAGACGATGGCGGCAGCCAGCAGGGCGACGCAGCCGGCGATGATCGCGGCCAGATGCACGCCCGACACAAAGGCCTCGCGGGCGATGGACGCAACCTGTGTGCCCGTGGAACCGCCGACGTCGGCCCCGACGTGCAACGCGCCTGCGAGGCTCTCCTCGGCCTTGGCGTGCAACGAGGCGGGCAGTAGGTCAAGGGCAGGCGACAGCCTGGCGTCGTAGCGAGATGCGACCAGGCTGCCGAGCACGGCGACGCCAAGTGCACCGCCGAGTTCCCGAGTTGTGTCGTTCATCGCCGAACCGACGCCGGCCTTGCCGAGCGGGACCGCCGACATGATCGACCCGGTCATCGTAGGAATGCACATCGCCATGCCTGCGGCCATCACCATCACCACTGGCACGATCTGGATGTACGGCGTATCGGTGCGGGCGATGGTGAACAGGAACATTCCCGCCGACACGCCGGTGAGACCGACGGCGACCGCAACATTGGCTCCGAAGCGTGCAGCGAAGCGCGGCGATTGAGGGGCGATCACCATCATCACCGCAGCAAACGGAAGTTGCTTGACGCCAGCCTCCAACGTGCCGTAGCCCAACACGAGCTGGAAGTACTGGGTCAACAGGAAGAAGAACCCGAACATGCCGAAGAAGACGAGGGTGATCACACCTGCGGCCACTCCGAACCTAGGGTCGAGGAAGTAACGCAGGTTCAGCATCGGTGCCGTGTTGCGCAGTTCCCACATCAAGAACGCGGCGATCAGCACTGCTGCGACAACGAACCACAACAGGCTCTGGCTGCTGGCCCAACCACGATGCGGTGCCTCGATGATCGCGTAGACGAGTGAACCCAGGCCGGCGATCGACAGGAGTGCACCGACCGGATCGAGTGCTTCGGGATGCGGATCACGCGATTTCGGTAGCAGGATGTACCCGGCTGCGAGCGCCCCAGCAATGATCGGCACGTTGACCAAGAACACCGAACCCCACGAGAAGTGTTCGAGCAGGAACCCGCTGGCAACCGGGCCGATGGCCGCACCGCCGCCCGAGATCCCGGCCCACACCGCAATTGCCTTGCCCCGCTCGTGGGGAGGGAACACGTTGGTCAGGATCGACAGCGTGGCAGGCATGACAAACGCAGCGCCGACACCCATGACTGCTCGCCCGATGATGATGGACGACGCACTATGCGAGAAGGCGGCGAACAGCGAGCCGCCCAAGAATACGGCGAGACCCGCCTGCAAGGTGCCCTTGCGCCCCCAACGATCGCCGATGGTGCCAGCGGTCAGCAGTAAACCGGCGAACACGAGCCCGTACGAATCGACCATCCACTGTTGGGCCGAGATCGACGCATTGAGCTCGCGGGCCAGCGTGGGCAGGGCGACGTTGAGTGCGGTGTTGCCGACGATGACGACCATCAAGCTGGTGCACAGCACCGCCAGGATCTTCCAGCGACGTGCCAAGACGGCGGGATCGATGTCGACTGGCGCCGTGTCAGAGCCTGGCTGTTGTGTAGTGCTCATGTCATTCCTCCTCACCAAACGCTACGAGACCGTATCGTCTCATCTGATGATGAGCAACTGATCTAGCCAGTGTGGACATATGTCACACTTCGGGATCCATCGATCACGCTACGATCTGGTAGCGATGGTTGAGTCAACCCCGACCCGGAGCGAGCGGGCACGCCAGGCAGTGCTCGACGCTACAGCTGATCTCGTCGTGGAGGTAGGGGTCGAGCGCACGACGATCGACGAGATCGCCAATCGATCAGGGGTCGCCAAGACCACGATCTATCGCCACTACGCCAGCAAAGAAGTGCTGGTGGTCGAAGCGGTTCACGCCTGCACCTTCATCGCCCCTGTTGTCATCGATACGGGCTCGCTGCGCGACGAACTGATCTCGTGTTTCAGCGGCACGACGAAGGCCTCGCTCGACGGCCGTCTCGGCGACATGATGCTGTCGCTCATGGATGCCGCCCAGCGCGATCCAGAGCTCGGGCGACTTGTTCGCGCTCAGACAGACCAGAGACGACGCTTCGCGATCACCGTGATCGAACGAGCGGTGACTCGTGGCGACCTGCCCGCCGACGTCGACGTCGACCTGCTGGTCACGCTGCTGGCAGGGCCGTTGGTCTACACAAAGCTGGTCCGTCGCCAGCGGGTCACCGACGAGCTGGTGGCGGCAGTCGTCGATACCGTGCTGGCTCGCTACGCGGTACCGACGCCGACGTCAGACCTGCGGGTCATCGTCCGCGGCGGGTAGCGCGCCATTCGCCGGGCTACGGTCGTAGATGACGCGGCAGAGCAGAACGACAGCGACAGCGGCGCTGATGTACTTCACAGCCGTTGCGATGCGCGTGAGCGAGGTCAATGTGCCGATATCGCCCGCCGAGTCGATCAACTCGTGGAGTGACCTCAAGAACAGGCCCGTCTCGGTGAAGTCGGCCACAGCGAGTACGGCGAGAGTGCCGACCGCGCTCAGGGCCCATTTTTGCTGGCTGGGCGTCGCCTTGATCGGTTTCACAGAACGGAGCACCGTCAGCCCGAAGATCGCGTACGCAGGAACATAGAACGCAAAGTCTCGCCAGCCGCTCTCTCGGAATCGATACCAGTCTGTCGTCGGTCGAGCTCTGAGCTGCTTGGCCGTCTCGTATTGCGCGCTGCCGTAGCCATTGGCCAGACCGACGGTCCAACCGACAACGACCAAGAAGACAGCGAACACAACGAGCACGACGGCGCACGCCGCGACTCGCTGGGACTTCTTCGTCATTCCGTCCAACCACTTCGCGATCGTCCATCGCGCGGGATCGCCGCTGCGGGCGATGCGTCGGCGGCTGAGGGCGGCGAGCGCAACCATCCACATTCCGACGACGATGAGTACGGCGGCGAACACTCGAGATCTCGCATCCTGCGGGCCGAAGCTGGGCGTCGCAGCGACCGTGGACGGGCTCGCCGCCTGCGAGTCGGCCGTCGGACATGATTCCGCGCCGTCGCCAATGATCGACGCCATGCACAGGCTTGGCACTTCCACGTCGCCCATCGCCTCGGGACTCGTGGGAGCTTCGATCCACGCCGACACGACCGACGCCATCAGTTCGTGGCCGCTCTCTTTCGGGTGCATGCTGTTGTGTACCCAGCCGGTTGGGTCGACATCGCCTCCGACCGGGTTCAGAGCGAAGTAGTTGACGGCCGCCGCGGCAGCATCGGTATCGCAAATGCGAACTTCGTTGACCTCGAACACAGTGCGCATCGGTTTGATGAATCGCAGACCGTGTTGCGCAGCGGACTGCTCGATCACGTTGTCCATCTGCGTCGTGAATCCGTTGAGGAACTTGTGCTCGCTGTCAGTGAAGGTCGAGTTGAAGATCTGGCATCCGCTATCGCTGATCGGGATTGGATATGGCACTACCACCGCCTTGTCGCCAAATCGACGGAACAATTCCGCGTACACAGTGTCGAGCACCGGCACCAGCCGAGTTGTCAAACCGTCAAGCCAGACCTGCCCACCCACTGAGCAGTCACCCGGAGCGAGACACGCGGCCACCAGGTCTCCGAAGCCCGCATCGTTTCCGCCGATGCTGACGAATACGAAGTCGGGCTTCGCCTTCCGCTCGAGTGCGTCATACAACTCGAGCTGGCTGAGCACACACGGGTCCCTGGGGTCGGTGACGGTCTCGGCATTCGCCGTGCACTGCTCGGAGAAGTCACTTGGAACGAAGCCGGGCGGATTCTCGCCCACGTATTGACCGCGATCAATGATGTGGATGCCCTTGGCACCGGAGCAGGCCAAGAAGTCGAGGTTCCATTGCGTCTGTGCTTGGACTCGCATCGCCCATGCTTTCTCGGAACGTCTGCACTCGTTCCGGCGGCCGCCATCGTGAACGTTTGTCGCACGAAGATAGTTGCGGGCGCCCTCTCCGGAAATGTACGAATCGCCGAGTACGAGGATCGAATTCTTCACGTTCGGATCGAAGGCCGGCGGTGTGGCATCACCGCGCGGCATTTGTGACCAGATCACTGCCGCCGCAAACACGACGAAGAGCATGTCGGCGTCGGTGTTCGAGGCGATCATCAGCACCAGAAGCGCCACAAGTACCACGACGACGATCGAGAACCGCCAACCACCTACGGGCAGGATGAGAACCGCGCCCACGATCGCACCAGCGAGGCCCAACCCGCCGAGGATGAGATATCTCCGCCAGGTGATGTCCCAATGGTCCTGAATCTTGTCGAGGAGATATTCGCTGCCAAAGCTGATCATCGGATACACCCCTGCGACAGCGCCGGTCAGCAGCATCCAGCCGCCAACCCCGAAGCCCGCCGACAACACCAACGCGGCGATCACATTCACGCCGAAGAGGTTCATCGCGGAGAACAACAGCGGCTGGGCGGCGCGGATCTCGGCCGACAGTTGTCCAGCACCGAACGCGATGAACGACAGCCCGATGAATCCGTAGAATCCCAACACCCGCCAGTTCTGGCTTAGGCAAATGGCCACGCCAATCTCGATGATGACCGTCCACACGAAGATCTTCAACGCCAGGGCGTTGTCGCCGACCTTTTGCGTGAGCAAGTATCGATGCATCACCACGCCGAACACGGCAACACCGAGCGCCAGGATGAACGTGGCGCCAAACGGCCACGCTTGCGCTGAATGTTGCAGCAAGGCGCATGCTCCGGCGTAGTAGAAGAGCCGGAGCCCGAGCTTCGCCCACCACCATCCGCCCGGTTTCTTGAGCGGCCCCGGAACGTGTTCACCCAGCGCCGTCGAGACCTCGCTCGCAAGTTGCTTCGCTTCGGCGATCTTCATCAGCACCCCCGTTCAGAGGATGAACCGCACTATAGGGAGGCCGCGTCGTATCACTGTGATACGCGATGGACAGGCACACGTGATCAATGAACGTCCGGCACCACCGGTGTCGACCGGCGGAGGCAGGCCTCTAGCTCCGACCTGATCAGGGGAGGCAGTTGCCCGGACAGGGCATCGATCGGCGAGTAGACCCTTCGCGTGAACGGCTCGAGGCAAAGCAGTACGGGCCATGGCTCGACGGTGAATGTGCCCGACGCCGTCTCAGTGAATCGTGCAGTGGCGGCCAATCCATCGAGGGTGCGCAGATCGGCGTACCTGCCGACGCTGGGGATCCCCATACCCGAGATGAAGTTACCGACACTCCAATACACCCAGGTGCCGTTGACACGCTCGACGGGTTGAATCACATGCGGTCCGTGTTCGACGATCAGGTCGACGCGGCTGAGCGCGGTGAGATCGGTCACGAACTGGCGATCGTCGGGTGCGGGGGTGGGCGACATCTCCTTGGACAGGTGCAGGCTGACGACCACCACCTCGGCTCCCGCGCCGCGAGCGGCGTTCACATCGGAAGCCACCTGAGCCGGCGTGGCCGCGAAGTTGACGCGCCATGGATCGGATGGCAACACGGTGTTCGAGTACCGCGTATAGGAGAGGTGGGCCAAGCGAACTCCGTTGACCGTGACGATCGCGAGGTCCGACTCCATTGGTGATCGGGCCGTGCCGACGTGGGTCATGCCCTCGGAATCGAGCGCTGCGAGCGTGGAGGCGATACCCGACCCGCCAAGGTCGTAGCTGTGATTCGATGCCGT
>JAYTZE010000274.1:0-7110 GCA_043742385.1 Ilumatobacteraceae bacterium | reverse complement strand
ATGGCCACGCTCCTGCCCGACCGCTCGACCGTGAGGGGTTCCTCGTGCAGATGGCCTCGCGCCCAGTCGGCGACGAAGCGCTCGAGGTGGCCGATGGCCACTGGCGCGCCCTTGCGACCCCTCACGCACTCCGCCTCGCACTGGTGCTCCTGCGGACATACGCGACCAGTCACAGCGGGCAGAGCGTTGTCGCGGAACAGGACCCGCGCCGCTTCGGCAAGGTTGCCTTCCTCGATCCGCCTGACGAACGTGGGGATGTCGACCATCACCGGACAACCCTCGACGCACGTCGCCCGCTTGCACGCCAAGCATCGCTGCGCCTCGAGCATGGCGAGGTGCTCAGTGAAACCGAGGTTGACCTCGTCGAAGGTTTCCGATCGCTCGTGCGGGTCACGGGCGGGCATCTCCTGGCGACCGATGGTCAGCCGCTCGCGCTTCGAGAGCGGTTCGCCGCTGACGCCGTCCATTATCCCTGTCCTCGACAGACGTGGGTGGAGGCCTCGCGCTCCGATTCTCTGTAAGTGTTCAGCCGGTCGGACAGTTCGTCGAAGTCGACGCCGTGTCCATCGAACTCGGGCCCATCGACGCAGGCGAAACGCATCGTCCCGTCGACGGTCACGCGGCACCCGCCGCACATGCCCGTGCCGTCGACCATGATCGGGTTGAGCGACACGATCGTGCGCACGCCGAGCGGTTGCGTCACGGCTACGACGGCACGCATCATCGGCACCGGTCCGGCTGCGTAGACGACATCGACTGGCCTTCCTGCGAGAACGTCGCGGAGGGCATCGGTGACGAGTCCTGCTCGCCCCGCAGTGCCGTCGTCGGTGCAGACGACCAACTCGGCGAAGGAAGCGAATTGTTCCCCGAACAACACGTTCTCGCTGGTGCGCGCGCCCAGCACCGCAATGACCTGGGTGCCGAGTTCGGCGAGCCGGCGAGCGATCGGAAACATCACGGCCGCACCCACCCCGCCGGCCACGCAGACAGCGGTGCCCCCGGCGAGCAGATCGCTCGGCCGACCGAGCGGACCGACGATGTCGTGGATCTGGTCGCCTGGAGCAATCGCCACGAGATCGGAGGTGCTCTTTCCGACCGCTTGGATGACCAGCACGATCGATCCCTGTGTTGAGTCGCTGTCGGCGATCGTCAGCGGAATGCGCTCTGCACCGGGACCGAGCCGAACAATGACGAACTGACCCGGCTCGCGAACGCGAGCGACGCGGGGGGCAAACACCACCAGGCGGTGGACGTCGGCTGAGAGCCTCGTGTTGGAAATGACTTCGTGCCCCGGAATGTTCGCCGCCGTTGCGGTGTGGTCATCGGTCATCGGGCGCGCTCCATCTCGGTGTTCGTGTTGATGGTAAGACGCTGGATCGCTGCTGTATCGGGTCTTCTGACCCCAATCTTCGAGCAGTTCGGTATCAACCAGAATGTGGCCGATGGCGCATGGACCTTTGGCACTGTCGCCCCAACGGTCGGCACGAGACAATGAGCATCGCCGGTGCGCCCATCAGCACCGCTGAAAGGATCCTGCGATGACCCAACAGATCGATGTCATCGACCTCCTGGAACGCGACCACCGGCTGATCGACGCGCTGGCCGAACAGCTCGAAGCTTCCGATGACCCCGCCGAGATCAGCCGCCTGTTCCTCAGCATCGTCGAGGAATTGACTGCGCACGAGGCTGCCGAGCAGGAAGTGGTATTCCCAGCGTTTCGGGCCTCCTTGGAGGCTGCCAACGACACCACGCTCGCGCACCGCATGGGCGAGCACGAGGAACTCAACGACCTCCTCGCCGAGATGCGTAGCCTTGCCCCCCACGGGTTCGGGTTCACCAAGCGCGGCAGCGCATTGCTGCTCGACGTCAAGGCCCACTTCATGATCGAAGAAGAGACAGTGTTCGCTCGTATGCGAGCCGCTCTGAGCGCCGAGGATCTGGCCGAACTAGGCAAGCAGGCGCTGGCGGTCAAGCTGCAATCAGCATCTGGACTCAGCCACCCCACCTAGTCCAGCCGGCGAAGAATCCGGATCGCTGCGTTGCGGCCGCTGGCACCCCAGATTCCAGCCCCAGGGAATGTCGCCGCGCCTGTGAGGTACAACCCCTTGACCGGGGTCTCGTACCGAGTCAGCTCTGGATTCTTGTTGCGCAAGGCTGCCAACGGTCCGCCGGCAAAGCTGGTGGCGTGACCGTGAGGAAGGTGGAACTCGCGCTCGTAGCGATCAGGAGTCATCGCCCGCCAGTCGACCAACGAGTCGACGAACCCGGGTGCCAACACGGTCGCCACCTGGTCGAGCCACCGTCGAGGCTCGACGCTGTCGATCCACCCGCCGGTAATCGCATACGGCGTGTACAGCACTTCCAGGCTGAATACGTGGCGTCCGTCGGGCGCCAGCGTCGAATCGAGCGCCGAGGGTGAGTTGATGAACATCGCGGGCTGTTCGAGCACCTGACCGCTGGCCATCATCAAATGCCCGCGATGCATCTCGCCAAGCGAGGGAGCGATCACGGTGGTCGCGCCCAGCGGCTGGCCGGCGGCGAGCGTGGGTGCCCGATCGACGATGGCATCGATCTTGGACTCGTAGCCGTCGTCGTGCGGAATGGTCCTCCACCGGTCGACCAGCGACTTGGCCTGAGGTGGTGGGTTCTTCAGCCATGAAAGGAACGTGTCGTGGGGGTTGCATGCCGACACGACGATGCGTGCGGTCACCTCGGTGCCGTCGGTGCAGACCATGCCGCGGATCGCCTCGCCCTCGCAGGTGAGGTGGGCGACTTTCGTGTTGAGCATCAACGTGCCGCCGGCAGCCTCGAATGCTCGGCGAAGGCACTCGGGCACCATGCCGCTGCCACCCACCGGCCGACCGACCTGACCGACGTGGCGGATGGCATAGGTCAACGCGCCGAGCCCGGTTCCCTGCAGTTCCGGCGACACGCCCCACACCATCGGGCCGGTCACCATGGCCGCGCCGCGCAGTGCCTCGGTGCTGAAGAAGCTGCGCATCACGTCGGCTGCGCTGCGCCGGCTCCACCGCAGCAGCGTGGCCGCACCGCGACCGCGACGGGCCACCACTTTCTTGCCGATAGCCGCCAATGATGGCGGGTCGTTGGCGTTGTCGAGCACCATCTGCACTGCCGGCATCGCCGCCTTCACATATCGTCGATAGCCGGCGATCTCGGCGGGATAGGTGCGGGCAAGCGAGTCGATGGTTTGCTCGACATCGTGGAAGATCGTCCATGGTGGACCGCCGTCCCAGCTCATGTTGTGCTGCGCTGGATCGATGTCGATGTAGCGAAGGCCGTGATCCGCCAACCCGAGTTCTTCCATCACCGGGGTCGTGCGAAATGTGATGTGGTCGCAGTTGCAGATGTTCACCGTGCCGCCGGCGAACTCCTCGCTCGATGCAGTACCACCGACGGACGACCGCGCCTCGACCAGCAGTGTTCGCAACCCCGCCTGTGCCAGATAGGCAGCACATACCAAACCGTTGTGACCGGCGCCGATCACCATGGCGTCGTAGTCGGGTGTGGTCACCAGCTCATTCTGACCGATCGATGCCGCGGGTAGCGTTGCCTTGTGACCTCGAGCGATCGCTATCTCCCAAACCTCACCGGCCCGCAGGTCGGCGAGCGGCTGACCGATCGCAGCATCATCGTCCAACCGCTTGGCGCAATCGAGCAGCACGGTCCGCACCTGCCCCTCAGCACCGACTCGGTCGTGGCAACAGCGGTTGCCGAGGCCGCGGTTGGCCAGGTCGGCGACGAACTCGACGTCTGGCTGATGCCAACCTTGCAGTACACCAAGTCGAATGAGCACGCCTGGTCGCCGGGCACGGTGTGGCTCTCGGCCACAACCTTGCTGGCGTTACTCGACGACATCGGCCGCTGCATTGCCACCACCCCGGCCAGGCGATTGGTCTTTCTCAACGGCCACGGCGGCAACAGCTCACTGCTCAGTGTCGCCAACCGAGAGTTGCGGCTGAAACACGGATTGATGACATTTCTGGCCCACCCGGGAATGCCGGTGGATCAGGGCGGCACGTCGCCGCCGAGCGAGCTTGGCATGGGCGTACACGGCGGCACCGACGAGACCTCGATCATGCTGCACCTGGCCGCCCACCTCTGCGACATCAGCAAGGCCACACGACGAGTTCCCGACAAACTCGTCGCGAACACGTACGTCCGCTTCGGCGGACGGGTCAGTTTCGGTTGGCTGTCCAACGACTTCCATCCAGAAGGAGTCATCGGTGATCCGACCGCGGCGACTGCGGAACGAGGGGCCGAACTGTTCGCTGGTTCGGTGCAATCGTTCTGCGAGGCGCTCCGTGAGATCTCCACGTTCGACTTCGGCCGGTGACGATGGCCGAGTACCGCGACCTGCGCATCGACGGCGGACGTCTGCGGCAACGCCTCGAGGCACTAGGCGAAATCGGCGCCGTGCACGGTCCGAATGGCGAGCGCGGCTGCGCCAGACTGGCCTTGACGGATGTCGACCGTGACGGCCGAGATCTGGTGGTGTCGTGGATGGCCGACCTCGGCATGCATGTCTCGATCGATGCGATCGGCAACGTGGTTGCCACACGTGCCGGAAGTGACCCCAACGCGGCCGCGGTGATGGTCGGTTCACACATCGACACGGTCCGCACGGGCGGACGATTCGACGGCAACCTCGGCGTGCTCGCCGGGCTGGAGATCGTCGAGACACTTGCGCAGCACGGCATCACGACACACCGACCGATCCAGGTCGCGTTCTTCACCGACGAGGAGGGCGCCCGCTTCGCGCCCGACATGCTGGGCAGCCTGGTCTATGTCGGCGGTCTTGCGGTTGAAGAAGCGCTGGATGTGACCGCAGCCGATGACGGTGCTCGGCTCGGCGACGAACTGACCCGTATCGGCTACGCCGGTCCCACGCCCGTACCTGCGGCCGGGTTTCCACACTCGTACACCGAACTCCACATCGAACAGGGTCCGGTTCTCGAAGACGAGGGTGTGACGATCGGGGTCGTCACCGGCGTGCAGGGGATCTCGTGGACGGAGGTGACGATCACGGGACAATCCGCACATGCCGGCACCACCCCCATGCGGTTGCGCCGCGATCCATTGGCAGCGGCCGCACGCGCCATTCACGAGATTCGCCTCATCGCCGGATATCTCGGTGCACCGCAGGTTGCAACGGTCGGCATGCTCGACGTGGTGCCCAATCTGGTCAATGTCATTCCGTCGACCGTCACGTTCACTGTCGATCTGCGCAACACCGACGAAGCAAGGCTGAAAGAGGCCGAGGCGGAGGTCTTCGCGGCCTGCCGGGCCTACGCCAGCGACGAGCGATGCGAGATCTCGATGCGCACACTGGCTCGCTTCGAACCGGTCGAATTCGACAATGGCATGATCGATCTCGTCGAGGCAACCGCGCAGCGGCTCGGCTTCAGCACTCGGCGAATGCCATCGGGTGCCGGCCACGATGCGCAGATGCTGGCCCGGGTGTGCCCGACCTCGATGGTGTTCGTGCCGAGCGTCGACGGGCTGTCGCACAATATTGCCGAATACACGACACCCGCCGATGTCGAGGCCGGTGCCAACGTGTTGCTGCAGGTCGTGCTGGACCGCGCTACTGAATGACATCTCGCCAACTTTGTCGCTGCCAACACGTTCAGAGTGTTGACAGCGACAAAGCTCAGCGGAGGCGAGGTCCTACAAGCCGATGGAATCGTCGATGAACTGATTGGTGACGATGTCTTCGGCCGTCAGCCCTTCCTTCGGGGCCTGGCCGATCGCGGTGTAGACGGGGATCGCCTTGGCGATGAGGTCGTTGACCCGATCGAGGTCGAAGTTGCCCACCGTCGAGTCGGGACCGTTGGCAACCAGGCCGTCTGCCTTGATCGTCTCGACGCCGTAGTCGGCGACGCCCTGGGTGTACACCCAACCGTTGTCGAACTCGGCAACGGCGTCGAGGATGATCGCGTTGGCCGCAGCAGGATCACTGAGATAGTCGACGCTGGACTGCTGGATCATGGGAACCAGCTCGGTGAAGCAATCGGCGTAGGTGGTGATGTTCTCCGGCTTGGTGGCGATCGACTCGGCGTAGTTGTTCCAGCCGGCATCATTGATGTAGGCGTACGAGACCGGCTTGGCCCAATCCGCTACTTCGTTGAGGTAGATGTACGGCTCGGCCGAGCCGAAGCCCTGCTGGGCCGACTTGCCTTCGTCGGCAATGAACAGTGCCGGCGTACCGTCGTACGAACCGTCGACCTTGTCGGTCGACAGAATGCCCTGCGACGTGTAGTAGTCCATCCAGGCGGCCCCGCTGAAGTAGCGAACGAGTATTCCGGCTGCGCCGACGTCTTCGATCGTCTTGACGTCGGGGTAGGTCGCCGGGTCCCACATGATCATCTGCGGGTTCTTCTCGAAACCCGACTCGATAGCCACGGTGGGGAACTCGGCAGAGTTCTGGATGGCCTCGTCGGTGTACACGTAGCCCAGCAGGATGCTGTCGTCGGTGTACATCTGCGAGGTGACGGTGCTGAAGCCGATGGCCGGCCCGCCCGAGCGCACCTCGATATCGACGCCCGTATCGACGCCACCTGCAGTCAGGCTGCCTGTGACCGACACCTTGGCCTTGTCGATGGTGTAGTCGGTGCCGATCAGGTTGTAGAGGAAGCCGTGCTCGGCCTCGGGGTTCCAGTCGGTCTGGATGACCACCGTTGCCGGACAGATGTCGGCGAGTACGCCACCACCTGCCGGTGCATCGGTGGCTGCTGGTGCCTCGGTCGTGGCCGGTGCATCGGTGGCTGCTGGTGCCTCGGTCGTGGCCGGTGCATCGGTGGCAGCCGGAGCGTCCGAGGCGGCCGGTGCCGCTGTGTCTGAAGTCGACTCGTCGTCTCCGCACGCCGCCAGAGCCAAGGCTCCGACGAGTGAGACGGCGATCAACGAACGTGTGCGACGTCGTTGCATGTGTTCTCCCTTTGTTCGTGTGTGTTCACGCTGATGGATGGTGCGCCGCTGACGGGGTCAGCCGCTCTTGCGGGTGGATTCGTACCAACGTCCGACGACGAGGTTGTTGAGCCACCCGAAGATGATGAAGACGACGATGCCGAGGGCAGCCGCCATGATGAG
>JAYTZE010000273.1:0-1741 GCA_043742385.1 Ilumatobacteraceae bacterium | reverse complement strand
CATCGACGCCGATCAGAGCGAGGCCCTCGGCAGCGGTTCGCAACAGACGTCGGTTGCGAGTCCGAGCGTCGTGGGCGTTGAAGCCGGTGTCGACCACGACGGTCGCATCACGGCCGACGATTGCCCAGACGAAGTAGTCCATCGACATCGGCACATCGTGTGGATCACCACCCAGGAAGTGCTCGGGCCGTCGAGCTTCTCGCTCGGCGTACTTGACCGCGAACACCTCATATGTGTCTGGATCCGTCATCGACGTAGGGTACCGAATATGGAGAATTCACTGTTTCGAACCGGTATCGACGCCCGCTCGCGCGTGCTCGGTCCCGAGTTCGTCACCAAGGCATTTGCCGACGCCGACAGCTTCAATCGCGACATGCAAGAGATGGTCACCGAGTACTGCTGGGGCGGTGTGTGGGGACGCAGCGCGCTGACCGATCGGCAACGCAGTCTCAACAATCTGTGCATCCTCGCCTCGCTCAATCGGGCGCACGAGTTCAAGCTCCACTTCAGAGGCGCGCTGCGCAACGGCTGCACGCTCGACGAGTTGCGCGATACCTTGATCCAGGTGATGGTGTACGCGGGCGTGCCGGCCGGCGTGGAGGCATTCCGACTCGCTCGTGAAGTGCTCGACGCCGAGGGCGTGGTCCCAGCACCAACCGACAAGCCGATGCCGAACGTTCCCAACGGCTCGCAATGACTGTCGGTTTCATCGGCCTCGGCAAGATGGGCGGTCCGATGGCCGCCAACGTCGCTGCGGCAGCACCTGGTCTGGTGTGTTTCGACATGGCCGGCACTGACGACCGCCTGCCAGCTGGTGCGGTTGGCGCGGCATCGATCTCCGACCTCGCTCGTCGATGCGAGACCGTGCTGATCAGCGTGCCCGATGGTTCGGCAACCTTGAGTGTTGCACGCCAGATCGTCGACACGACGGGCAGCGTCGTCGACACACTGATCGACCTGTCGACGATCGGACCAAAAGCCGCGATTGAGGCAGCCACGCTGCTCGGCACGACCGGCATCACGTACTGCGACGGACCAGTGTCGGGCGGCGCGGCCGGGGCGCGGGCGGCGACGATCTCACTGATGTTCGCAGGCCCCGCACCCGTGCTCGAAGCCAACGGTGCATTGTTGGAGTCGTTCACGGGCAACGTCTTCCATGTCGGTGACCGCGCCGGCTTGGGCCAGGCAATGAAGCTTGCCAACAACTTCTTGTCGGCCACTGCACTTGCGGCAACATCCGAGGCCGTGGCATTCGGTGTCGCCCACGGCCTCGACATGGCGACCATCATCGATGTGCTCAACGTGTCGACCGGCCGCAACTCGGCGACCGTCGACAAGTTCCCAAATCGCATCCTGACGGGCCGCTACGACGCCGGCTTCTCGACTGCGCACATGGCCAAAGACGTCGGCCTGTTCGTCGACGGAGCCGACGACGTCAAGACGGACGCCAGGGTGGCTGCGGCCGTCGCCGACACGTGGCGCGGCTGCGATGCTGACCTGCCGGGCAGCGACTTCACCGAGATCTGGCGGTACGTGTCGACGCGCTGACGTGACCCTGGACCGGGTCAGTCGAGTTGTTCGTGGAGGAACGAGATCACTTGCGGCCAGATGACTGATGCGACTTCCTCGTTCAACGTGCCGAGCGCGTTGTGCGGGGCCATGAATGCGTGGCCGGTGCCGGGGTGGATGGTCAGCACCACGTCTTTGCCGAGTGCCTGCAACGTGGCCTCCAACGCCTTCG
>JAYTZE010000272.1:0-1741 GCA_043742385.1 Ilumatobacteraceae bacterium | reverse complement strand
GTTGACGCCGCAGCGATCGGGCTCGTCCTCGAGTCGGTTGGGTCTGCCTTTACTCAAGGTCCATGAGAAATAAAGCAGGTGATGTGCTCGCTCGCCTTTAAGCGCGTCAAGGCGAGCACTCGTGTCCCTTCGGGAGCCTTGACCCTTTCGAAGCGAGCGCTGACCATTCCCAGGGCGGTTCAGAGCGCGAGGTGTCAAGATTGGTAGTCGTACATGGCGTAGGGATTGAGAATCGCAGTGCTCCACAGTTGTTTGCGGTCGACCACGGTCATTCGTGCGAGATCGCACACTTCCTCCCAGTTGGTGCGGATGGTGGCGATCTGCTCGTCGATGATGGCATGGGCTTCGCCTGGGTCGAGGTGGTAGATGTCGGCGGCGGCGACGCACACGGCGACTTGGCTGCGGCGAGTACCGGCGCGATCGATGGCCATAATCTGGTTCGCCTCGCCGCCGGACCGGGGATACGGGCAGACGTCGTAGGCTGGCGTGAGACTGAGCTCGTCACCATCCCAGAAGGCAGCGTGATTGCGGGCGTGGTCGTCGGTGTTGCCGACGAGGATGTTGAACGTTATGCGGGCGAACAGTTCGCGCAGCGTCGCAGCGGGATTCGTGAAACGTGCACGGATCTGGTCGGCGAGGTCGGCGTAGCTTGCATACCGTGCGCCCATCTCGTCGAGACCGAGCACGGTCAACGCCGACACCATTGCGAGGCGGGTGCCGCCGCCTGGGCGGTCGAACCGTTCGACGAGTAGAACCTGCCTCCCGAGCACCTCGATGAGTTCGACCTTGGCGGTGTTCAATCCGCAGCGGTGCGCGAACTCCATCCCGAGGTACTCAATCTGCACCATGGGTGATGTGTCGGTCGTTGAGGAGAACTTGGCAATGAGTTGCCGGTCTCCGTCCACCAAGGTCGCCTTTGGGCGTGCGCCGCCGACAGAGGTCCCATGCAGCAACGCGCGGTCGAAATCGGGCGAGAGGGGCTCGCCGGCTTCAACGCGGGCGGCTGAATCGAGGAGCTCGCCAATCGTGGCTGTCGGCTGATCGCGTGGTGTGTATTCGCTTGCTGACAATTGGAAGTCCAGGGCACCAATTCGGTTGGAACCGGAATTCAGCAGGTAAGTCAGCAATCCGAGTTCAGACGCGCCTTGGCCGGCGAGACTGTTCTCGATCACGCGTTGGCCCCAGCCGTCCGGCGCTGCATCGCGGATGCAACCAGCTACGACGCCCACCAACGGCGTTTGCGGCCCGGGCTGCAACGGCAACTCGGGCAGGTAGAGGGCGATCGCGTTCGAGCGTTCGAGGTAGCTTCGGCCGTAGGTGAACAAATGGATATCGCCGTCCCGGTCGAGTCGCCCGGCGGGAACCGGGTCGGTCTCGTGAGGGAGCCAGATCCACGAGAACGCTGTGGTCGATTCAGAAGTCATCGTCGAGGCCAGTGGGAAGCCGCACGCTGGCGGGCAGGACGGCGAGCATGTCTTCGACGCGTGAGGATTCGAGGCGGCGACGGACTTGGTCCGGATGGAACAGAGCAACGCCCACCAAAGTCGCTGCCTCGAACGCTGTTCCGAGTGCGACGGAAGGATCGCCGCGTTCGATCTTGCGCATCGTGGTCTCCGAAACTCCGGTTCTTTCGGCGAGTTGCGTGATCGTCCACCGTCGGCGTTTGCGGGCGAGCCGAACCCGCGATCCGAGTAGTCTCGTCGCTTCTACGGTCGCTGGAGAGTAGGTTGGAATGCTCATC
>JAYTZE010000271.1:0-1743 GCA_043742385.1 Ilumatobacteraceae bacterium | reverse complement strand
CGGCTGCCCCGCAGGCACGCAGCGCTGCATCGGCGAGATCGGTGAGGTCTGTCGGGTTCGGAAGAGTCACGCAACCATGCTGCCACGCAGTCACATGCTTCGGACACTGGGTACGGTTGAAGCGTGAGTTTTGCGCAACAGGGTCCGCCGGCCTCGGCCAAGCAAGTCGCCTACATTCAGGCGCTCATGCGTAAGGCTGGTTACGACGATTTCCGGTCGGCGCGTACCGAGTACCGGTTGACACCCCGCCAGGCGCGGGGCAAGTTCACCAAATCTGAGGCATCGGCGCTGATCGATCGGTTGACTTCGACCGACGACGACAACCCGACCGTCTCGGTCGAGGAAGAGCCAGAGACGCTGATGTCGGCCCAGGCGTTGCTGATCCGAGGGTTTCCCGCCGACGTGCTGGCCGACGAGTTGCGACGCCGCGGTTGGACGGTTGGCCAACCCAAGCCCTAGCGCAACGGGCTTAGTTGCCAGGGTTAGTCGAACGTGCGAGGAACGAACACGCCACATGCCGGCGATGCGCCGTCGACAGCATCGGCGGCCAAGATGACTGCCGCGCCTGTGTACGCCGAGACCTCCTCGGCAGGGAAGCGGATCTTGGCGGGATAGACGATGCCCGTGTAGTAGGCACCGTCACGGCGGCGATGACGTCGCGTCCAGCGGATGAGGTCGGTTGCTGTGGCGAGATCGCCAATGGCCGCGTGCGCAATGGCGCACTCGGCAGTCTCCGAGGCTGTGATCCACGGTTCGTCGCTGACGCAGCGGATGCCGCGGTGCTCCATGGCGAACTCGGACCAACCGTCAGTGAGCCGAACCTTGGCTCGCTCGCCGCGGAGACATCCGGACAGCACGGGGTAGTACCAGTCCATTGCCCAGCGGTCCTTCGGCTCGAAGACCCGCGGATGATCGTTGATCAACAAGCACAGGCGGTCAGCCGCGGCGGTCCAATCCGGTCGTGGTTCGTTGATCAACGCCGCGAGGTTGGCGCCGCAGCGCAGCGCGTGGGCAATCGACGATGATCCGGTCAGCAACGAGTAGTTCCACGGGCGATCATCGGCGGTGCATGCCCACACCACCGTGCCGTCTTCGCGACGCATCGATAACACCCAATCGAGCGCGCGCTGCACGGTGGGGTACAGATGATCCACGAAGGCCCGATCCCAGGTGCACAGCCAGTGGTGCCACACACCCGTGGCGATGTACGCACACACGTTTGTGTCGAGCTTGGTCTCCTCGACAGTGCCGTCTGGCAGGTAGTAGTTCCACCAACTGCCATCATCGCGCTGCATGTCGACGAGCCATTCGTAGCCACGCTCGGCGGCAGCATGAAACCCGGCAATGTCGAGCGCCATGGTGGTCTCAACGTGATTCCACGGGTCGCAATGGCCACCAGGGAACCACGGGATCATCCCCGTATCGAGCTGCAACGAGGCGATCCACTCGGCCGTTTCGACGATGTCCTCGGCGGAGATCACGCCGTCGATGTCAGGCAGCTGCGGCATCGTGCTCAGCTTTCTCGGCAACTTCCTGGGCAACTTTTCTGGCGTAGACGATGTAACTCTTGCCCAGCACGGGCGACGCCGCCCGCTCGACGAGCTTCAGGCCTCGAGGCTGCTTGACGATCTCCCATTCCAGCATTCGCCTGTACGCCTTCACCAGACGGTGATCGTCGCGGCGAACGCCGACTGCGCATTTCAGCCACCAGTACGGTGAGTGCAGCGCATGAGCGTGGTGACT
>JAYTZE010000270.1:0-1743 GCA_043742385.1 Ilumatobacteraceae bacterium | reverse complement strand
TTGCCGGTGGGGTGCCGGAGGAGCTCCTCACGGAAGTCGATCGACCGAGGGCACTTGACATCGGCGAGCTGCGAGCGACAGAAGGCCATCAACTCCTTGGCCAGAGCTGCCGCCTCGTCGTCCGACGACGGCATCGTGACCGGCTGGACCACCGCCTTGACCTCCTCGCCGAAGTCCTCGTTGGGTACCCCGAACACGGCGACATCGATCACCTTCGCATGCATGCGGGTGGCGCGACGACGATGTCTTCTCTGGGTCATTGTGGTACTCGAATGCGGCCCCGCCCTCGAAGTACACGATCCCGCTCTCGCCCCGCGGCAAGTCGTCTCCGTCGTCTCCGCAAATGTGCACCTTGCAATTGATCGGCGTGCCCACAATACCCTCATGTGCCAGCCACATCTCGCTGTTGCAGTACACGAAGCCATTGCCCTCGGTGCCGGCGTAATACTCGTGAAGCACCGGCCCGAACCATTCGATAATCTGTTTCTTGACCGGCACCGGGCAAGGTGCAGCGGCGTGAATCACGCAACGCAGCGACGATACGTCGTACTTGCTGCGAACTTCCGCATCGAGCTTCAACAGTCGTACGAACATGGTCGGTACGACCTGGCTGACCGTTGCCCGATACCGCTCGATCAGGACCAGGTACTGCTCGGCGTCGAAATGTTCCATCGCCACAACGGTCGCGCCAAGCACCTGCGCAGCCATCGAGAAACGCAGCGGAGCGGCATGGTAGAAGGGCGCTGGCGACAAGTAGATGCTGTCGGTTGTCGCGCCGAACAGCACCTGCAGGACTGGCGCGACGGTTCCTGGTGTGGTCTCCAACGGCGAGCGGGTGAACTCGCGGGTGACACCCTTTGGACGACCCGTGGTTCCCGACGAGTAGAGCATGTCCATCCCGGCGACACGCTTTTCATCGAGAGGTTCCGGCGGCTGGGCCGCAACGGCCGACTCGTAGGACTCGTCGCCCTCAATCGTCCCATCGAGCATCAGCCTGACGGCCACGCCAGGAGTGTCGGCAATGATCTCGGCGGACTGCTCGGCCTTGTACTTCGAGGTGATGAACACCTTGGCCGTTGAGTCCTTGATCACGTAGCCCAATTCCCTGCTGGTCAGGCGACTGGAACACGCCGTGTACACCGCGCCGGCATAGTGGCAACCCCACACGACCTCGAAGTAACGGTCGTGGTTCTCCATACAGATCGCCACGTGGTCGCCGGGCTGAACCCCCACCGCACGAAGTAGCCGGCTCAATCGATTTGCTGCCGCGTCGAGCTCGGCTTAGGTCTGCATGAAGCCCGAGTCGGCCATGATCACGGCTGGCTTGTGAGGTTGCGACTCGACGAATGCACCCGGATACACGGCGGCGAAGGTAGCAGTCCGGCGATACGTTGCAGGGATGGACCCGGCCGTACGGTTCGCCGAAATCATCGACGGGCCCTCCGCCGATCGACAGCTCGATCTGCTCTGCGCGCTCGCGGCCACAACGATCGATCACACAGCCGACGTCGGCGCGATCCTCCTTGGCCTCGACAAGGTTGCAGAACTGTGCCCGTCATCGTTCGAAGGAATCGTCGACACGTTGTTCTCCTCTGGCCTGTTCGCCGGAGACAGCGACGACTACCACCACCCACGGAACTCCTTGCTACACGAGGTACTGACGCGCCGCGCTGGCATGCCCATCACCCTCAGCGTCGTTGCCATCGAGGTCGGCAAGCGACTGGGGGTGCCGATCCTCGGTGT
>JAYTZE010000269.1:0-3655 GCA_043742385.1 Ilumatobacteraceae bacterium | reverse complement strand
GCGCTGGTCGAAGACGACGAGTTCGGCGAGATCGAGGATCCGTTCGATGCCGACGCCGACGTCGATGTCGAAGAGGATGACGACGCCGAGTCTGAAGGGCCAGTCCGCAAGTCGGTCGCTGCCGAAGAGGACGATGACGACGACGACATCATCGCTCCTGACGACGTGGAGGCCGATCTCGACACGATCCTCAAGGATCGCCTGGTGGCCGCCGACGACGAGGGAGGCGAAGACGAAGAGGACGAACCGGAGGATCGCAGCGAATCGAGCGATCGCCTGCAGCCCAAGCGCGCCGACGAACGGCTGTGCCCGAGCTGCTTCCTGCTCGTGCGCAACAGCGCGCCGATCTGTCCGGTCGGCGACGACGAGTGCCCGCTGTTCAGCTGACCCGATGAACGAGGTGATCCGTCCTGGCGAGATCACTGACGCCGCACAACTCAGCGAACTCGAAGCCGCTGCACGCCACCATCTGATCGACCAGCGCGGCGGCGCCGCGCTGCTGGCCGAACAACTGGCGATCGGCGATTGGGTTCCGGCGATCGAGGATCACGCGCGCTGGATCGGTGTCGCCGAACTCGACGGATTCGTGGTCGGCTATCTCGAACTGGCGGTCACAGGCGATATCGCTGTGGTGCGACAGGTCTACGTGCAACCCGAGGCACGCGAACTCGGGTTCGGCGACGGCTTGCTCGATGCCGCCAGACACGAGGCGCAGCGGCACGGGTGCAGTGCCCTCGAGGGGTTTGCGCTGCCGGGGGATCGCGAGACGAAGAACCTCTACGAACGTGCGGGAATCACCGCCCGCAAGATCATCGTGTCGACCCGGCTGTAGCGGCGGCTACCTGGCCTGCCAGTTCGGGGCCCGTTTCTCGATGAATGCGGCAAGACCCTCTGTGGTGTCTTCCGATGCAAGGATCTCGGCGAAGCCGTCGTTGGTCATCTTCTTCAGGGTTTCGTCGTCCTCGTACGCCGATGCCAGCACCACCTTGCGACTGGCGCGTACCGCCAAGGGCGCGGCTGCACAGATCTGCTCGGCGAGTCGTGTGGCCGCTTCCATCGCCTGGCCCGGATTGACCACGCGATTGACCAGGCCGAGCTCGTAAGCCCGCTGCGCGGGAAGCGGCTCGCCTGTGAGGATCACCTCCATTGCCGCGGCGCGCCCTATGGCGCGTGGAAGTCGGAACAGCCCGCCGGCGCCGGCGATCAGGTTGCGCTTGACCTCGGCAAGCCCGAATGCCGATCGAGTAGTGGCAACGACCAGGTCGGCGGCAAGCACGATCTCGCATCCGCCAGCGGTGGCGAGCCCATCGACGGCGACGATCACCGGCTTGACGCGATCCCGGTAGACAAACCCGGCGAATCCACCTCGGTGGGTGTTGAGGGCGCCAGCCTGCCCGGAGCTGATCGCCTTGAGGTCTGCGCCGGCGCAGAACACCGGTCGCTCCTGCCCCTCGGTGTTCGCGGTGAGAATGCCGACCCACACCTCCGAGTCGTTCTCGAGTCGATCGATTGCCGCCTCTAGGCCGGCCGCGACGTCGCCATTCACCGCATTGCGAGCCTCGGGACGATTGAGTGTGATCAGGCCGATACGGCCGCGGGCTTCGTACAGAACGATGTCGGACATGGCGTCGACTGTACGGTTGCCCACCGCAACCCGGCGAACTCACGATCGAGATGCCAGTGGACTCACTAACCGGCAAGAGTCGGTCGCGGGGTGCGCACCCACTCCCGTCGCGGCGGATCGTCTACGTCAGCGCACCCCTTGAAGAAGCCAAGGACTGTCGTTCAGGGCGCTGACAGAGACGAATCAATAGGCCGTGCGTCACTGACGACTCGGGACGAATCGACCTCGTCGACTGCTGGGGTTTCGTCGACTGCTGGGGTTTCCTCCACCACTGCTGAGGCTTCTTCGGCAGCGGGCTGGAGGATCAACATCTCTTCAGGTGCTGGCAACGGGTCAGGGGCGGGAGTGGCTGCTGCAGCGGGCTTGGGCGCCCGAGGCGGCGCTGGCGCCCTGGCCGGCTTCTTCGGCGCGACTGGACGTGTCGGTCGCAGCGGCTTGGGAGCCGAGGCACCCTGGCTGACCTCGATCTCGAACAATGCCGCGATTTGTGGCAACAGTGGACCGACTCGTTTGACGGTGGCCAACAACTCGTCACTCGTCTGGGTGGGCTTGGCCGTCGGCTGGATGTGGGCCCGCACGGGCGAGAACGCAGCGGCCTCTAGTACGGCGACCCAGCGATCGGCGAGCGCCTCGACTGTGAGGTTGGCTGTCGTCGCCGTGGCGAGCTTGAGAGCGAGGTCGCTGGGGAATCGGACGCCCGCCTTCGGTGGTTGCGACGAGAGCTTGAGGGCACGGATGACCCGACCGACACCGATCGCGGCATCGATGTCTTCGAACCACAGGGCAAGTTCGCTTTCCTGCTTGGTGACCAACGCGACCTTCAACTCCGCAGCCACGGCGCGGGTCGATTCGTCGCGAGCTACCATCGGGTCTTCGCCTGCGGCCACGACGCTGCGTAGGTCACGGAGATCGAGTTCGTCGATGTCGGCCTTCGCCGCATCGGCCCGATCGAGCCATTCGGCAACGCGAAGTCGCGGCAGCAAACCCTCTGCCATCGAGAGCAACCCTGCCGCAGGCACCTCCGGCTTACCTTCGGCCCTGAGCCGGGTGTTCTGGTCGTTGACCGCTTGGCGCACGGCAGGCAGACCGCCCTGCAGCGCGCGCTCGGCAACGGGACGCTGCTCCTCGGGAAGGTCGGCAAGCGCGGCATTTCGATGTGTGCGACCTGGCTTGAGCCGCTTTGGCTTCGGTCGCTGCGGCAATTCCGGTGGCGCTGAGAAGTTGGGACGGGTGCGTCGCTCGGGACGCGGGCCACGATCGGGACGGGTGCTTCCGCCGGGCCGATCGCCACCGGGCCGATCGCCGCCAGGGCGATCGGTGCGCGTTGGCGCGGCATCGCGACGTGGCGGCCGATCTCCGTCGCGGCGAGGCCGTCGATCACCGGCGGGGCCGTCGCGGCGCGGCGGTCGGTCGCCCCGGTCGCCGCGATCATTGCGGTCGCGCTTGGCCAGCTGCTGCGTGACAGCTTCGAACGGCTTGTCGCTGGGGAGGAGATCCAAGAGACCCGACTTGTCTGCCTTGTCCTTGTTCGTCGACACCGCCAGGATCGTCATGCCATCGAGCTCGACTTCGGCGTCGGCTTTGAGCACGGAACCGATCTTCGAACCATCGGGCAGCAGTGAGCCGTCGAGTACACCTTTTGGTGCGCGTGCGCCTGCGGCGCGCCATGTCCACGTGCCATCCGGGCGCGCGCTGGTGAGCTCGATTTCGATCCTTCGGGACATAGGTCCGCAACGGTATCTGGTGCAAGCCGCTTCGCTCCACCGTGATGTGGAGTTGTCGCGGTGAATGCCTTGCTCACTACGGTTGGAAACTGTGCCCATCTATGCGCTCGGCGATCAGGTGCCATCCATCCATCCCGATGCCTACATCCATCCCGATGCGGTGGTCATTGGGTCCGTGACCATCGGAGCGAACAGCTCGGTGTGGCCTGGCGCCGTTCTGCGTGGCGACGATGGCGAGATCCTCATCGGGCAGCGCACCAGCGTGCAGGACGGCTGTGTGGTGCACACCACCGCCGAGCAGCCGACC
>JAYTZE010000268.1:0-1751 GCA_043742385.1 Ilumatobacteraceae bacterium | reverse complement strand
CGCTGAGGATCGCAGAAGTCAACCCGGCACGTTTGTAGCCGACGCGAAGAAAGGCGACGGGGTCGAGCGACATCCGTACATCGGCGCGTGTCGCAGGACCTTGCCTGACTGAAAGCGCACCGTTGTCGAACACAAACGTCGCTGTCTCGTATCCGCGAAACCGAAGCTCGTAGGTCGCTGTGAGACCGCTGGTCGACCTTTCATCCAGTATCAATGGGGTGACAGCGATGAAGAAGTCGACGATCGGCAAGGCGTCGCGGCGCTCGATCGGCCATTTCTGTTCGACCGTGCTGGCGAGATCGCAGCCGTGGAACACGAACTCCCCGACGACCGATCCGAGGAATGCCGTCACCGGAAGCGATTGGCCACCGTGCCACGAGACCACGTCGCCGGCACGAGATCCCAACGCCGCCAGCATGCGAGTCACTTCGGCATCAATCTGATCCGCCATCGCCCCGAGGTCAGCGGTGGTCTCGGCTTCGAGGCGTTGCTGGTTCGTTTCTCTCCGTCGCGCGAGGGAGTCGTATGGGCTGGGCTCGCCCTCGGCTACCTGTCGGTAGGCGATGCTGCCGCTGGCCAGGTGCGCGGCGAGATCACGAATCGTCCACGACAGACCCTTGACCTGCTGGTTGCCGTCGAGCCCCGATCGCAGCAGTTGCGTGACGCGGCCCCGAGTGCGGTCAACCGCCGCCACGGCATTGCTCACCGATCCAGGCATGGCTCCCTCCGATTCAGGGTTTGCCGCCGGGCTCCCACAGGGTTTTGGCATAGCCCCGTTCGAGATCCTCGTCGATTGATTCGGGTGTCAACTCACTGATTGCCGGGATCTGGTCGCGCAGGATGCAACCGAGCGAGGGCAGCGTCGCCCGATCGGGCCATGTCTCGTTGCTCCACAACTCGCTTCGCCGGAAGGCCTTCGCGCAGTGCATGTACTGCTGCGTCACTGTCACGCCGATGGCCGCCTTTGGACGTCGATCCTTCACCGCGCACGCATCGAGCACCGCCGGGTCGGTGGTCAGGCAGGCGTGCCCGTTGACCCGCAGGGTCTCGTCGACTCCCGGCACGAGGAACAGCAACCCGATCCCGGAACCGTTGACGATGTTCGTGATCGAGTCGAGCAGGTTGTTGCCCGACAGATCGGGGATGGCGATGCGCTGGTCGTCGAGCACGACCACGAAACCGGCAGGGCCGCCCTTTGGTGACACGTCGGCCGTGCCGTCGGGCGACGAGGTTCCGACCAACACGAAGGGCGACGCGTCGATGAACGTGCGCGCGTGCTGGTCGATACTGCCGAGCACCTTCTGACGGGTGCCATCGGCCGGCATGCGGTAGAGGTCGCGCAGCTCGGCTTCGCCGGCCACCACGTTGTCGAACGATTCACCCATTCGCGCAACCGTACTGCCCGAGCCAGCGTTCGACATCGGGCAGGACCGTCGGCCACGGTGGGCCATGGGGTACGGCGAGCCGGGCGACGGGGAGGGTCGCGGCCAGGTCGGCGGCGACATTGAAATGACGCTCGATCAGCACCGGGTCGACCAGACCGCCGCAGAACACTTGACCGAGGAGCGCAGCTACGGCGGCCGCGCCTTCGACCGGCTGTAGCTCCACCGCGTTGGAGTCGGATCGTTCGCCCAGCAGCAGCAAGCCGGCGATCGGGTTTGGAGGGATGCGAGGCTGCATGGCCAACACGATTCGGCCATCGCCTTCGAGCCGGGTCGAGACTCCGGCTGGAGCCAATTCGGCACTCGGCA
>JAYTZE010000267.1:0-3669 GCA_043742385.1 Ilumatobacteraceae bacterium | reverse complement strand
GGCCGTAGACCCGAACCCAGAACGCACCGTTGCATGGCCCGCTGTGCACCTCGATGTGGTACCACCCGACCCCTATCGTGCTGATGTCGGCAATTCGCAACGAGTCCGTGAAGCGTTGGGCAGCTGGGTGCCGCAGTGTCTGCACCTGGATCGACGGCCCGATCGGCAGGTCGACCGCGATGCGCGTGTTGGTGGTCGGCTCCAAGGAGAGCGCGTCGATCTGCACAACATCGTCGACATCCAACCGCAAGGCGTTATCGGAGTCGGCGAACTCGCGTACATCGCGTCCGTCGATGAACAGCGCACATTGGTCGGCGCGACGCTGTGTGGTCGAGGTTGTCGTCGACGTGTCCATCCCACCAACCAGGCCGGAAAACATGGCGAGCAGCACGACGAGAATCACGGCGGGCCCTCGACTGCGTCGGCAACGATGAAGAGCGAGTGCACGGGGGCGCGGTCGCTGTCAGAATCGGTTGAGGCGACCGTCAGCCGGTAGTCGCCGGGCGGCAGCGGTGGCCACTCCTCGCGGAACGCACCGTCGCCATCGACCTCGATGCGCGATTCGAGTACCGGGCGACCCGTGGCCGCGTCGACGACGACGGCACTGACGACCGGCGGTGGATCATCGGCCGTCACCGCTGCCGCAATGGGTTCGTCGGCGGCGAAGACATCGTCGATCTGCAAGCCGAAGCCGGTCAGGCCCGATCGAAACCTTGAGGTCGGCTGGGCTGACAGCAGTCCGATCAGCTGAGTCAGCGGTCCGGAGGAATTCTGCAACGAGCCATGCTGATCGGGCGCGTAGATCTCTCGCCCGAGATCGGCAAGTTCGAGCGGCGTCGCCGACACCCGAGGCACCGTTCCATCGCCTGCACTATCGACACCGGAGTGGGCTTGCAGCATCCGTACAGTGCCGTCACGAAACGCGGCTGATTGACTGGTCGGCTGCATGATGCCGACGATCGGATGGATGGCATAGCTGTTCGCCGGTCTGGCCTCGACGGCCGCGTCGATGTCGTGATGGAAGCGCAACGCGGCCGCGGCTCGCGCCGGATCCACACCAGGCAGACCAGAGGTCTCCGCCACACGCGTCAGTTCGCCTGAGCCACTGTCGACGACGGGGTAGCGGGGCAGCAATTGATACACCGATGTCATCGAACGCAGTAGCCGGGTCAGGTCGAGGCCGAGCGGACCGATTCCCTTTTTGAAGCCGTTGCACAAGAAGTCGAGAGCGTTCAGCGAACCGCGAAATGGCGTGCCGAACGTCACGAGCATGCGGGTGTCGTGCCAGCCCTCGAGGACTTCCAAGTAGTGCCTGGCAACGAGACCGCCCATCGAGTGTCCGACCAACACCAATTTGGCATCGTTGTTGCCGGAACGCTGACGCCAGGCCCGTAGCCAACCCGGGGCGCGCTCGGCAAGATGGCGCGCTGCCACGCGGTTGTCGCGACGCCAGTCGTATGGAAAGTCGAACCAGTTCTGGCCCTCGACGACATCGAATCTGGCGAAGATCGACGAGCGGATGTGCGAGTAACCGTCGATGCTCCACAGTCCGGGAATGAGGTGGAGATCGGGCATGAGGCGTGGAGCAATCACACCGTCGCCGAGATCATCGATCGACGGATCATCGCCGTGCAACTCCAGCTCCTCGACGCTGCGGCCCAGCGACATGATTGCCCGCCAAGCAGCACCGGGTGACACTGCCCAGACATCGCGGCCATCGCGCTCCAAGACACTGCCCAGGATCCCTGGCAACAGCACGATGACATCGGGCATCGGTAGCTTGGACGGCACGGGCGCCTCCTCTCGAAGAGGCTCAGCTTGTCACTGATTTGTCGAGGCGTATGTCAGCCTGCGACATCAACCTCGCAACCGATGAAGGCCAAACCAAGGGCCTGCTGCAATTCTTCGCTTGCCTCGCCGTTGATGGCTTGGTTCAGCTCGTCTCCCGTCACCTCGTCGACGAGGGCCGACACGATGCACGAACGCTCGTCGTCGGTCAAGGTGGTGCTGGTGCCGAGCTCGTAGAAGTCGAGGAACTTGTTGATCGCTTCCTCGCCTTCGCCAAGATCGATGCCGGCGGCGGAACTGACGTCGGGGATGATCGTGTCGTCTACGGGCGCGGTGTCGACGGTCGTCTCGTCGGTCTCAATGCCACACTTGTCGCTGAGGTAGGTGTCGAGCTCGTCGCCGGGCTCCTCGAGAGACTCGTCGGCGAGCAACTCCTTACCCTCGTCGCTGGCAGCCACCTTGACGAAGTCGTAGTCGTTCTCTGCCAGCAGGTCTTCGAGCTTTTCCTCGTTGGTCACCAACGTCTTCACCGTGTCGGCGATGTCTTTCGGAGCCTTGGCCGATGCAGCGGTGAGCGAATCGATTGCGACGCTGAGTCCGACCCTGACCTTTGTCGGATCGGTGATGTCGATGTCATCCAACGCATCGTTGTCGTCCTTGGCGATCTGGGCGAGCTTGCAGAAGGCGTCGCCCTCTGTCGCCGTCGCGGCCACTTCATCGCTGCTGCCGCATGCGGCGAACGACAGCGCGGCAACGGATAGCAGTACGAGTCGCTTCATGATGTTCAGCCTTCTCTATTCGCCGCGGACGCGCTTGACGATGTCGCTGGCGATGTTGGGCGGCACCTCCATGTACTGCGCAAATTGCATGGTGTATGTGGCACGGCCCTGGGTGCGGGACCGCAGGTCCGTGGAGTAGCCGAACATCTCGGACAGCGGCACCTGGGCCTTGATGACCTGGGTGTTGCCGCGAGCCTCCATGCCCTCGATACGGCCTCGGCGGCTCGACAGGTCGCCCATGACGTCGCCCATGTAGTCCTCGGGCGTCACCACTTCGATGCCCATGATCGGCTCGAGCAGAACCGGCCTGGCCATCTCGGCAGCCTTCTTGAACGCCATCTGACCGGCGATCTTGAACGCCATCTCCGAGGAGTCGACGTCGTGGTATTGGCCATCGACCAGTGTGGCCTTGACGTCGACCGTCGGGTAGCCGGCCAGCACGCCTGAATCCAGCGCTTGCTGCATGCCCTGGTTGGTGGGGTTGATGTACTCGCGCGGGATCTTGCCGCCGCTGATCTTGTCGACGAACTCGTAGCCCTTGCCCGGGTTCGGCTCGAGGTTGATCTTCACGACAGCGAACTGGCCGGAACCACCCGACTGCTTGATGTGGCGATACTCGACCGTCTCGACCTTCTTGGTAATGGTCTCGCGGTACGCCACTTGTGGCTTACCGACGGTGGCGACGACGCCGAACTCGCGCATCATGCGGTCGACAAGGATCTCGAGGTGTAACTCGCCCATGCCGGAGATAACGGTCTGGCCGGTCTCCTCGTCGGAGCGCACGCGGAACGTCGGGTCTTCGTCGCTGAGCGACTTGAGTGCCTTGCCCAACTTGTCCTGGTCGTCCTTCGTCTTCGGCTCGATGGCAACGTGGATGACGGGCTCGGGGAACTCCATGCGCTCGAGGAGCACAGGCGCGTCGGGATCGCAGATCGTGTCCCCGGTCTGGGCGTTTCGCAGGCCGACGATGGCCGCGATGTCCCCCGCCCACAGATCATGGATGTCCTCGCGCTTGTTCGCGTGCATCTTCAGGAGCCGCCCCACCCGCGTCGACTGGCGTTTGGCGGGGTTGTAAACCTGCGATCCGGCTTCCAGGTGGCCT
>JAYTZE010000266.1:0-3671 GCA_043742385.1 Ilumatobacteraceae bacterium | reverse complement strand
GTGTGTCCAAGGCCAAGACCGTCGAGGCCGTACGCGACGCGATCGACACGGCACTGACCTACGACGAGTGGGTGGTCGTCGAGGAAGCAATCGTCGGTCGCGAGATCGAAGTCGCGGTGCTCGGCAATCTTGAACCCCGCGCCAGCCTTCCGGGTGAGATCGTCCCCGGCGCCGAGTTCTACGACTACGCCGACAAGTACCTCGACGACGGCTCGCAAACGTTGGTACCCGCGCCGCTGACGCCCGAGCAGAGCGACGCCGTTCGAGCCATGGCGGTGCGGGTCTTCACCGTGCTTCGCTGTGAAGGTTTGGCCCGTGTCGATTTCTTCTTCGAGGAACACGGGCGTGGGTTCTTGTGCAACGAGGTCAACACCATGCCCGGCTTCACACCGATCTCGATGTATCCGAAGATGTGGATCGCCAGCGGTCTGTCATACCCGGAACTCATCGACGAACTGGTTCGCCTGGCCATCGAGCGCCACGGCAGGCAGCGTCGCAACACCGCACACTGAGCAGGCTCAATCAGTCTGACGGCAACTCCGGGTAGTCGTCGTGGTTCAGCACCCACCCCGGCTTCGATGAGAAGTCGAGGCGCGGCGGACAGAAGATGTCGATCAGTTGATGACGATGATCGCCGACACCTTGGCTGGTGTGCACCGTCGGCGGCGGGATGACGATCAGCGCTGGGCTGGTGCAGAGTTGATGCTCGTCGCCGCGCCAGTCGGCCAGGTTCGTGGTCCACGGGGTTCGGATGTGATGCACGTAGTCACCATCGACCTGCAGCGACAGTTGCTCGAAGTCATCGTGAAAATGCGGCGACATCTTCGCCGGGTTACGTGCGCCAGGGTCAGCGGCGATGACATTGACCATGATCGTGCGGCAGCGATAGATGTTGCCGAACCGCGTCGGATCGACCGGTGCATCGGCGAGGCGATACACCCGCAATTGGTCACCATCGGGCGCGGCCGGCCAAGCTGCGAAGGGTGCAGTGTGTGGGTGCGATTCGCTGTGGGCCGCAGCGTTGCGAGCACCGGTGACAACATCGGTGGCCCGGTTGGAGAACACGCGAACAACCACCCCCGGGGAGGTCACCACCACCTCGCTTCGCCCTGGTGGGACAACGACGACTGCATCGTCATCGATCGATGCGCTCTGGTCGTTGGCGACGACGTCAAGGTGTGCCGCCGGCCGCGTCGGCGTTGAGACCAGGAGGGTCACGTACTCGTCAGGTTGATCGGTGCGAGTGAATCGCTCGCCACTCGCGGCGGCCGAATAGACCACGCAACTCGTCTGAGTTCTCACCGACCACGAACGAGTACCGAATGGTGTCACCTCGTCGGGCTCGAGCATCGAAAATTCGAAGTGCTCGAGTGGTGCTGCGATGTCGGATGCCGTGGCCCGGCGCGGTGCAGGGCCGACAGGGGCGAGTTGGGAGCGTGGGTCGTTCGGGTCGTACGGCATCGCCAACGATTCTTGCGCGTTGCGCAACGGCTACCGTGCCGTAGTCGCCGGGCGAGCCGGATTGTGAGATTCCGAGGGGTTGCCGTGAAGGATTGGACCGAGTTCGGGTTGCGGCCGTTGCCCGTCATGTCAGCACGCTCGCGCGTCGTCAGCGTGCCTCCAATCCAAGGGGCAATCGACGCCTTGTATGCCGAGTGCAATGCCGCGCTGGAGGTTCCGCTACGCGGCATCACGACTGACGGCAACGTCATGCCCGGGCTCTTCGGCGTGCAGCGCGGCTTCGTCGATGCTGCGCCCATCCGTGACGCCGCTCTCGCATTTCTCCAGGCACTCGATCCGGCCGTGCGGGCGGTAACCACCTTTCCGCTCAAAGGAAGCGAACGCCGCGACTGGTTCAACGTGCATATGAACTTCTTCCGCCATGGCGTGATGCTCGAAGACATGCCGACGGTGCAACGCGAACTCGGTCTCGATATGTTGCGGGCGACTCTGTCGGCTCGGGGCTTCACGCAAGTGCGCAACATCATGCGCTTGAACGAAGTGCTCGCTCAAGCCAGCGGGAGCCACGACGAGTTCGGCGAATGGCCCTACTTCATCTCGATCTTCGGCACGCCCTCGCCAGACGAGCCGTGGGGTTGGCAGTTCGACGGGCACCACATCAACGTCAACTGCTTCGTGTTCGGCGACGAGATCGTGCTGACGCCCACCTTCATGGGATCCGAGCCGTGCAAGGTGACCTCGGGCCCATTCGCCGGCATTGAAGTGTTCGGACCCGAACAGCAGGTGGGTATCGACCTGATCCGCTCGCTCGATGCGACGCAGCACGGCAACGCGGTGATCTATCAATCCATCATGCCCGGCACACTGCCCAAGCATCTCGAGCATTGGATCGACGGGCGCATGCAGGCCGGCGCGTTCAAGGACAACATCGTCCTGCCGTACCAAGGTTTGCGAGCCGACCGACTGACCGACGGTCAAAGAAGATTGCTGCGCAATGCCATCGCCACCTACCTGGGTTGGGGTCGCGACGATCATGCTGTGGTGCGTGCCGCCGAGGTCGACGCCCACCTCGATGAGACCTGGTTCTCCTGGTTCGGTGGCACCGGAGACGATGATCCGTTCTACTACCGCATCCACAGCCCGGTCGTTCTGATCGAATTCGACCACCATCCCGGTGTTGTGTTCGACAACGAAGAGCCAACGCATCACCACATCCACACGATCCTGCGCACGCCGAACGGTGGCGACTACGGCACCGACCTGCTCGCCCGACATCACGCAGAGTTCGACCACACCCACGCCGACCACCACCACTGATCAGCGGCCTACACGAGTGCTTGCGTCCCACGCGGGGTGGCGGCAAACACTCGTACGCGGGTTTACGGCGCGAGGGCGGCGCGCAGGAAGGCCAAGAGTTCGTTGCGGAGGCGTCGCAGGCCGGCGACGGAGGATTGCCAGCCGACCACACGCAGTGCTTCGGGCTCGGTGGCGATCCCGGTGACAGTGGCGTAACACAGCGATGCGACCAATCGTGGGTCGGCCTGTCGAAGCCGGCCGGCGTCCATCTCGTGCTGCAGATACGCCACTGCGCGATCGACCAACGGGGTCAGGTCGGCGGTCAACCGATCACCCATCGCGGATGGCAGGCGACTGACTTCGCGAACCAATCCCAACAGCGCCGGCCGCCGAACAGCCGGGCGGAAGACTGCGCGGATCACCGCCTCGATGCGGTCCAGCGGGTCGTCTGTCGCGGCTCGTACGGCGGCGTCGATTACCACCGAGAGTTCGTGGGCCGCAGCGACAAGGACCGCCTGCACCAGATCGTCCTTGCTGGGGAACCAGTACAGCAACGTCTGCTTGGCGACACCGACCTCGGCAGCAATCACATCGAGCGACACGGCGTCGACCCCACGAGTACCGAACAGGTCGGTCGCAGCGTCGAGAATTCGGTCGCGAGTGGGCGTCTTCATACTTCTCTACCAAATGGTAGACGAATTGTGCTAGACAGTCAGGCGAATGATCCGCCAGAACCTTGCCAACAAGCGCATCGCCATCACGGGAAGCACCGGATTCGTCGGTACGGCCCTAGTCGAGCGTCTCCTGCGGGCAGTCCCGGAGTGTGAGCTGGTGCTGCTGGTGCGACCCAGCAAGCGTCACGAAGTGACCGAGCGAGTGCGCCGCGAGATATTCAAGAACGATGCATTCGACCG
>JAYTZE010000265.1:0-3671 GCA_043742385.1 Ilumatobacteraceae bacterium | reverse complement strand
CGCTGAAGCGACTCGGTTTCGCAGAGCTGCGCGTGCGCCACTACGGCGACACGGCTCGCATCGAAGTGCCCCTCGATCGACTTGCCGATGTGGTGTCGTGTCGAGACGACGTGGTGGCCGCCACCAAGGCCGCCGGTTACACCTACGTCACGCTCGACCTCGAAGGCTTTCGGTCCGGCAACCTCAATCAGGTGTCGCCTCGGGGAAGTGCGTAGGGTCGAGGCCATGAAGTTGTCGATGATGATCAACTATGGGGCCGGGTTCAAGGAGGCCGCTCAGCAAGTCGTCGAACTCGAGAAAGCCGGCCTCGACCAAGTGTGGGTTGCCGAGGCATACACATTTGACGCGATCAGCCAGATCGGTTACCTCGCCGCCAAGACAGAGCGGATCGAGATCGGCACCGGAATCGTCAACGTCTTCTCGCGTACGGCGGCTCTGATGGCGATGACCGCAGCCGGGTGCGACTACGTCAGCGACGGCCGATTCATTCTCGGTCTCGGAGCCAGCGGTCCGCAGGTGATCGAAGGCTTTCATGGCGTGAAGTACACCAAGCCGATGCAGCGAACCAAGGAATACATCGAAGCATGCCGCATGATCTGGAAGCGTGAGGAGAAGTTCGACTTTCAGGGCGAGACGTTCCAGGCACCGCTTCCGCCAGGGCAGGGGACAGGCCTTGGCAAGCCGCTGAAGCTGATCAACCATCCGGTCCGCAGCGAGATCCCGATTTGGTGGGCCAGCCTGAAGGGGCTCAGCGTCACAGCAACGGCGGAGATCGCCGACGGCTGGATGCCGATCATGTTCATTCCCGAGAAGTTCCAGCGGGTGTGGGGCGATCATTTGAAGGCTGGGCTGGCCAAGCGCGATCCTTCGCGAGCGCGCCTCGACATTTCTGCCGGCGGCATGCTGGCGATTGGCGAGGATCTTGTCGGCGACAAGCAACACGCGATCCTCGATTTCGCCAGGCCCAACACGGCACTGTATGTCGGCGGCATGGGTGCCCGCGGCAAGAACTTCTACAACGACATCTGCCGCGATTACGGGTACGAGCAGGAGGCCATCGATATCCAGGACCTGTACCTCGATGGCAACAAGGACGAGGCCGCGGCGCGAGTGCCGGGCGAATGGCTGGAGCTGTCGCACCTGGTCGGCCCGGCGAGCTACATCAAGGAGCGAGTCGGTGCCTTCAAGGAGGCTGGCGTGACCGTTCTGTCGGTGAACCCGATTGGACCCGACGCTGTACAGCAGATCGAGACCCTGCGGGTGATCGTCGACGACGCCTGAATCCCGGTACGGTCAACCCATGACGCGAATCAACGCCGATGGCTTCGTCGCACCTGGCTGGGACCCGGTCAAGGCGGCCTTCGAAAAGAATTTCGCGCTCGGCGAAGAGATCGGTGCATCGGCCGCGGTGTATCACCGCGGCGAGAAGGTGGTCGATATCTGGGGTGGATCATTCGACGCCACCTCCGATCGGCCGTACGACGACTCGACGCTGCAGGTCATCTTCAGCACGACCAAGGGCATCACCGCTCTTGCTGTGGCGATGTGTGTCGACCGCGGCCTGCTCGACTACGACGAGAAGGTCGCCACGTACTGGCCAGAGTTCGCAGCACACGGTAAGGGTGAGGCGACCGTCGCCCAGTTGCTGAGCCACCAGTGCGGGCTGATCGCACCCGACGTGCCGGTCGCGTTGGCCGACACGTTCGACTGGAAATTGATGACGACCATGCTGGCTGACACCAAACCGGATTGGCCGATCGGGTCCGGGCACGGGTATCACGCTGTCACCTTCGGATGGCTTGCAGGAGAACTGATCCGCAGAACCGATGGACGTACGCCTGGTCGATTCGTCGCCGAGGAGATGGCCGGGCCGTTGGGCGTCGATCTGTGGATTGGGCTACCGGAGGAGTTCGAAGATCGGGTATCGCCCGTGATCGGCTCGCTCGCCGGCAGCGACGCGACGCCTCCCCATGTGCGCGCCATGATGGAGATGTTCCTCGGTCCCGACACTCGTGCCGGCCGAGCGCTGATGTTGAACGGTGCCTTCAGCATCGACGACGATGCGATCAACACCCGTGCGGTACATGCCGCCGAGATTCCTGCCGCCAACGGAATCACCAACGCTGCAGCGCTTGCCAAGGTGTACGCGGCGACGATGTCGTCGGTCGATGGAGTAAGGCTGCTCAACGCCACTGTGTGCGACGCGGCGAGGGCGACGGTCACGCCAGCAGGCGAAGCCGACCTGTGCTTGATCATGCCGACCACCTTCGGCATGGGCTTCATGACGCACGGCATGTTCACGCCGTATTCGGGACCGGGCAGCTTCGGCCATTCCGGCGCAGGCGGGTCGAACGCTTTCGCCCAACCCGAGCGCCAGTTGGCCGTCGGCTATGTGATGAACAAGATGGCCCCCAACCTGGCCGCCGATGCTCGCGCTCAGCGGATCACCTCAGCGGCCGTGACGGTCGCAGACTCTCTCTGATCCGGCTTACAGCGGGCCGCGCAACCACCACAGCCCGACTGCCCAGGCGATCATCAACAGAAGGACCGCTGCCAGCGCGTACCGCCAGGTGAGCTCGTTGATAGTCGTGACTGCCTCACCTGTGGTCTGCTGCAGGTTGGCGCGGATGTCGTCGTACGCGTTTGCAAGGTCGCTGGCCGACGGGGCAACGTAGGCCTTGCCGCCCGTGGCGTCGGCGGCTCCCTGCAACTCGTCGAGCTTCACAGGAACCGGGTCGGGCAGGCCGGTGTCGGGATTGTCGATGAATCCATTCTCGGTTCCGAACGCGATCGTGTAGACGGGCACATTGGCGTCGGCCGCGACCTGAGCACCGTCGGCCGTTGGTCGCCCGCGGGTCGTCTCACCGTCGGACAGCACCACCAGCGTGCCGGGTGACTCGTCAGTCCGCTCGCCGCGTTGCAGCACCCGCACCCCCGCGGCAATGGCATCGCCGATTGCAGTTCCCTCGCCGAGCTGCAGCTCCTCGATCGCCGTGGTCAATCGACCTCGATCGGTCGTCGGTTCGACGTCGGTACCGACCGAACCACTGAACGAGATCAACCCGACATCGATATCAGCGTCGACCGCATCGACAAAGTCGGCCCCGGCGCGCTTCGCCGCCTCCAAGCGATTGGGCGCCACATCCTCGGCCTGCATCGACAGCGACACGTCGAACACCAAGATGATCATCCCAGCGGATCGTGGACGTGTCGTCGAGCGTTCGACCGGTTGCGCTGCCCCCAGTACGCCGATGGTGAGCGCCGCCAGTTGCACGCCTGCCACTGCGTGTCGACGCCAGCCTGGCCGCCGAGGAGCGATCTGCTCGAGCATTTCGATCTGGGTGAACCGCACCGTATTCACAGCCCGGCGGCGTTGAGCGACGAGATAGAGGGCGACGAGACCGGTGACGAGCAGCAGGAGCCACAGACGTTGCGGGGCGAGGAAGTCCCAACTCACCGGTGCACCATCGCCGGCCGCAATCGGCGTCGGCGCACGTGAGCCGCGATCTCGGAGAGCCAGTCACCATCGGTCGACAACTCCAGCCAGTCGCCGCCCGACGCGCGAACCGTCTGCTCGCGTACAACCCGGGTCCGGGCGGCCAGGTCTGCAAACCGGCGCTGCACGTGGTCGGTGACCATCACCTCGCGGGTTGCGCCGGTCGACGGATCAG
>JAYTZE010000264.1:0-1753 GCA_043742385.1 Ilumatobacteraceae bacterium | reverse complement strand
CGTGATGCGCAACATTCTCGGCGAACGCGTGCTGGGTCTGCCGCGCTGATGCCGGCCCGCTGGCTGGCGGCGATCGCGCTGGTGGCACCGCTCGTCGCTGGTTGCTCGGCTGACTCCGAAGGCGTCGGGAGAACGTCGACTCCGAGTTCGACCGTCGCAACCACCGTGGCGACGCCTTCCACTCCGCCGATCTCCACGACCACCACAACGTCATCGACCGCCACCCGGATCACGGGCGAGCTGACGGCCGAGGTGTTGGCGACCCTCCTCACGGAGGCCGAGCGGACTGCAGCGACCGGTGACGACAGCGGCGGAGTTCGACAACAGCTGCTGTATCGCTACATGTCGGCCCACCCCGAGCTCGACGCTGCCGTGCTCGCAGCCGTCGGTGACGACGTGCGCCCATTCGTCGAACGAATCGTCGTCGCTCGCCAATTCGGCCAGGCACGGCAGGCCGCCAATCCGAGCTCGACTCCGCCCAGCGACACACTGCCGGCGTGGACCGTTGTCGAGCCACTGCCGCAGGACGAGCTGCTCGGCTATTACCGCGAAGCCGAGGCCGCAACCGGCATCGCCTGGTACTGGCTCGCCGCCATCCACCTCCAGGAGACCCGGATGGGACGGATCATCGGCACCTCGTCGGCCGGCGCGGTCGGCCCAATGCAGTTCCTGGCGAGCACCTGGGCTCAGTGCTGCACCGGCGACCCTTGGATCGCTCGGGATGCAATCATCGGCGCGGCGACCTACCTCAGTCACAGCGGAGGTCCCGCCGACATGGCCGCGGCGCTCCACGAGTACAACCCGAACGACAGCTACGTCGCGACCGTCACAGCCTTCGCAGACAACATGAGCGACAACCCTCAGCTGTACGCCACGTATCGTGCATGGCAGGTCTTCTACAGCTCGTCGGCCGGCACGGTTCGTCTACCCGTCGGGTACGACCAGGCGCAACCGATCGATGCCGCAACGTATCTTGCCGAGCACCCTGGCGACGCCGGCTGAGTACCGTTGCGCCATGGCTGATCTCCTCGACATCTCCTCGCGGATCATCGATTCCGGCGTCGTCGACCAACCGATCAATCGCGTCACCAACGAGCTCAGCGAGCTCGCCGGCGACCTGGCGATCATCGAGAGCTTCAGCCATTGCGTGGCGTTCGACAGCGGAGACGGATTGGTGTGCTTCGATTCGTCGGGCGTGCACACCGGTCAAGCGGTAGTGGCCGCGTTGAAGAGCTGGCGAAGTGACCGTGTCGGCCACCTGATCTACACACATGGCCACGCCGACCACGTCGGTGGCAGCACATTCTTTGCCACCGATGAACCCACTGTGGTCAGCCATCAAAATGTCGCAGCTCGTCTCGATCGCTACGACTACACCAACAACTGGAACCTCATCATCAATGCCCGGCAGTTCGGCGGGATCCCTGGCGAACTGAATCTGTCGATCGGAGAGGCCGAAGGTGGGGCCCGAGTCGATATTGCCGACGCTCGCAAGTTCCTGCCGACCACCACGCTGCGCCCATCCGAGACGTTCGAGTTGCAACACGCGATGACGGTCGGCGACACGACCATCGAGCTGCATCATGCCCGAGGCGAAACCGACGATCATCTGTGGGCATGGCTGCCCGAACGAAAGTGGATCATGGCCGGCGACTTCGTGATCTGGAACTTCCCCAACGCCGGAAACCCGCAGAAGGTGCAGCGCTACCCGTTGGAATGGGCTGCAGCGCTTCGCAGCATGATCGCTGCCGGT
>JAYTZE010000263.1:0-3674 GCA_043742385.1 Ilumatobacteraceae bacterium | reverse complement strand
ACGGTTGTCCAGGCGGCGAAAGCCTGCATCAGGTCGTCGCCCGGTGCGACGCCTTCATTGCCAAGCTCGAGCGCACAGCGGCCCGTCGCGCCGCGGTCGTGTTCACCCACGGCCATCTCAGCCGCATCTTGACGACGCGTCTAGTCGGTTTGCGTCCCCAGGCCGCTGCCGTCCTGCAGAACGACACCGCCACCGTAGGGATCATCTCCGACAAGCGTGGTCAATACGTGATCACCGGTTGGAACATCCGCGCCGATTGATCGGCGACGGGCCTCGGCACCCACGGCTACACACACCAGGGCGATCACGCTTCCGTACGCCAGACTCCACTCGGCACTGACATGGTCGGCAATCCAGCCGGTGATCGGCGCACCGATCGGTGTGGTGCCCAAGAAGGCGACGGCCCCGAGGGCCAGCAGCCTGCCGCGCATGTCGGGCGGGCTCTCTTGTTGTGTGATCGCATTCAGGGCAGCAATGAAGGCAGCGCCACCGGCGCCAAGCGGAATGCTGACCAGGTATGCCGCCCAGATCGACGGTGCCCAGGCCACGGCAAATCCGCTGAGTCCGAGCACCAATGCCGCGCCGAAGAACCACGCCGATCCGATTCGGGGACGGGCGGCTGTCAACAACGATCCGATCAAACTGCCCACGCTGGTCACCGCCAGCAGCCATCCGAACAGCTCCCTGTCGTGGAAGCGGAGGTCAGCAAGTTTCAACAGCGAGACGCTGTAGTTGAAGGCGAACGTGCCGATGACTGTGAACACCAGAAAGAGGATGAGCAGGCGACGGTTGTGGCGTACGAAGCGCAGAGCCTCGCGGACCGGTTGCCCGCCACGAGACGCTGCTGGAGACGGGTACAGCTGCGTCGTGTCGATCCGCCAGATCGGCAACAGGATCGCTGCGAATGACACCCCGTTGAGGATGAACAACCAGCCGGGATCCAACCAGCGAAGCATCACTGCGGCAAGCGCCGGACCGAAGATGCGCGAGCCAGTCATCACCGCAGTGTTCAGCGATACCACGTTCGAGATATGCCGTGGCTCGACCAACTCGATCACGAATCCGCGCCGGGCCGGATTGTCGATTGCGGCAACGATGCCGTTGGCCAGAGAGACGAGATAGATAACTGCCAGCGGCGCCCACTGGGCGAGAGCGAGCACTCCCAGCAGCAGCGCCAGTACCGCCTGGCCGCTCTGGGTCAGCATCGTCATCTTCCGCTTGTCGACCCGGTCGGCGATGGCTCCCGCCCAGACACCGAGCACCAACATCGGCAGGAACTGGCAAAAGAGCGTGATTCCGACGTCGGTTGCTTTGCCGGTCTGTTGGTACACCAGCAGCGAGACGGCGGTCATCTGAATCCACGAGCCGATGTTGCTGAGGCTGAGGCCGAGGAAGAACAGTCGTGCGTTTCGATGCTCGAGCGATCGAAACATCTGCGACTGAGCCATCAGTGCTATTTCTAGCGGGATCGTCCACGAGCCGGACAGTCAGCGGCCGCCGCGCACAGGACGAGTGGTACTGTGCGAGCGTGTTCGTTGCCGCGCGCGGCCGGAGAGTTGTGCTCGCTGCGATCCTTTCGATCACGGCGGCGTGTTCGGCGCCTTCCCCCGAAAACCCAGAGGTGCGCGCCGGCGCCGTCTACGACACGATCGTTCGCTGGTTTGCTCAGACCTCCAGCGACGATCCCGACCCGTTACCGGTTTTCATCGAGCCGCGCGGTGAAGGCGCCTCGATCGCGCTCGACGTGCAAGCCGAGCTGGTCAAGTCGACTCAGGACGTTGCAACCGTGCGGTTCATCGACTCACGCGACGAGGCACTGGTCGCCAACGAGGATGGCACCGTGGTGGTCGCCGACGAGGGCATCCTCATCCGCCTCGCCCCGGTGGTCGAGGACGTTGAGAAGGTTCGCCTCGACATCGATGTACACGAGCTCGATGAGCAGTTCCGAACCCTGCAGTTCACCCTGAACCTGGTCAATGACCGGTGGGAGATCGAGGTACCTCCTGTGGTCGTACCCGCCGGCTGAGTGGCCGCTATCCCGGCGCCACATCGACGGTCCCACTCCCCCGGGTGAGCGAGCGCTCCCCGATCAGTGCGGCCGCCGCCTCGATCACTGCGAGCGACTCTGTGGCCGTTGGATCCAACGTGCCCGCGATGACCGCATCGACACTGTCGGCCAGAACCTCCCATGTCGCTTCGGCCATCGACTCGCTCGACGACGGGCTGCGTGCGTCGAGCACTCGCACGGCGCTGCCGGCGACGACGACCGCCACATAGTGGTCGCCCTGCTCCCTGAATCGCGTTGCCTCGGCAAGTAGCGCCAACGGAAGGCCCTCGGTCACTGCGCGAGGGCGTTGGCCCAAGAGCCAGCGTCCAGCTTCGTGACGCAACGAGAGGTGCACCTCTGAGGCGTAGGCCACGCCGCCGAGCACAAGCACGGCAGCAACCGCGGCGAAGCCGACCCTGGGCCCTGGGTAGACCAACACGGCCGTTGCCGCACCGGTGACGTTGGCGAGTTGGAAGACCAGCTCGCTGCGTGAGATCACCCGCCCGCGCATCAGGTGTGGCACGGCGCCATACAGACCATCCATCGCCCGAGCAGCGACGCTTCCAGCGAGTCCGATTGCCAAGGCGATGGCCACGATGCTGAGGCTGCCGATCGTGAGCACGCCGAACGCCGACATCGTTCCGGGAATCAGCAGCGTGAGCACAATGATCCCATCTGACGAGAAGGCGCGGTGCAACCTGGGCGACACCATTGTTCCCAGGAACGTCCCAATGCCGGCAGCAACGAGTGCGGCGACGAAGATCCATTCGTCGCCGCCGCCGCGCTTGATCGACAATGCGAGCAGAAACGTGAGCGCGCCCTCCGCTGCGCGGATAATCGCCACGGCCGGCGCCGCGCGGCGAACCTCGACAGGTGTCTCGACACGAAGCACCGCACTCTCGGCACGTGCCTCGACGGCGATGCTCGGGATGCGAGCGGCGAGCACTGCCGCGGCCACGAACACAGCAGTCGCGACGATTGGCAGCCACTCCACGCCGACGAGACCGATCAGCGCTCCACCGATCGCGGTTCCGACGCCACCGGCAATGGTGCCGGTTCGAGCCAGATGCCCACTCGCGGTCACAAGCTCAGTGCGTTCCGGCGCAAGCTGGGCGACCATGGCGGTCTTTGCCAACGCGTATGCCTTGCGCGACAGCAAGATACCGAACACGAGTGGGTAGAACGCCAACGACAGCAACGAGCTCGCAAGCAACAACGAGAACACGGCGCGGGCCACGTGTGAACAGATGACGACGAAACGTGACCCGGCTCTGATGCGGTCGAGCGCTGGACCTACCACCTGAGCGACGATCGCCAGCGGCGCGGCGGTGAGCAGGAGGAACAACAGGATCCGGCTGCGCGATGCCTCGAGCGAGACGCTGAAGAACAGCGAACCGATGAGTGAGAGCGTGATCAACGAGTCGGCAATGTCGTCGACCGCGTGGGTGAGGGTGAGCCGACGAATCGACGAGGGGCCGATGATGGCGGCCCCCAAACGCGACGAAAAGCTCGGCCTCGCCGTGTGCCCGTCAGCCGATGCTCGTGCCACTGCACCGAGTATCGCAGAGCGGCGACGGCAGTCGTCGTATGGCGATCAGTCGTCGAGCTTGAGGGCCGAGATGAAGAC
>JAYTZE010000262.1:0-1755 GCA_043742385.1 Ilumatobacteraceae bacterium | reverse complement strand
GGTGAGTATAGGCACCGGCCATTTTCGCGTCGCCGTCGGAAGATCAGCCGCGGGTGGCGGCAATCAGCGACGCATACGACGAGGGGTCGATTCGGGCGTCGATCAGGCGCGGCCGATCCCAGCCGCCGGCCAACGCGGCCGTGAGCTCTGAGGACGTCGTCACGACCGTGGCATCGAGGCCCATGGCCACCGCGACCTGTGCGTAGTCGACAGGCGCGAACCGCACCGCAGCAGCACCGCCCTGGCCCACTTTCTGCTTGACCTCGATCAGGCTCAATGCGGCATCGTCGAACACGACCACGGTCACGGGGAGCTGCAATCGTGCCAGCGTTTCCAGCTCGGCCAGCGTCATTGCCAAACCACCATCGCCCACCATGCAAACGACCGGGCGACCCGGCCTGGCCAACGCGGCGGCGATGGCGGCGGGCAGCGCGAAGCCCATCGTGGCCAGCCCGTTTGATATCAGCAGCTGCAACGGCTCGGTGGCCGGCCAGAAGGGCATGATTGCCAGGAAGTGCGCGCCGGCATCAACCGTGGCAATCGCGTGCGTAGGAGCGGCAACCGCCACCGCTACTGCGAGTTCGAGCGGACCGAAGTTGCCGCTGCTACTGCCTGCCAGCGCAGCGCGTGCGTCGCCCAGAACAAGGGCTCCAGACTCGGGGCGCCATCCGGAGCACGAAGATGTCACGACGTGGTCGAGCATGGGCGTCAGCGGCCCGATGACTTCGACAGTAATTGGCGCAAGTGTTGCGCACGCGGCACTTTCGGAGATCGCAACCACAGGCACGTCGTACCGCCACGCCGTTGGCATCGGCTCGACCTGGTCGAAACCGATCGTCAGAATCAGGTCGGACTCGAACAGCAGTGGTGCCTCGATGATGCCACTCGTGAACAAGCCTGCGAGTTGCGGATGACCTTCGGGAATGACACCGATGGCCTGATACGTCGTCAGTGCTGGGCATCCAAGCCGCTCGACTGCGGCGAGCACGGCGTGTGCCGAGGATTGCGCCTCCAACCCCACGATCACCACTGGCTTCGCCGCGGCCCGAATCAACTCGGCCGCCTGCCGGAGGTCGTCGTCGGTAGATCGTGCCGGAGCGGACGGCTCGGGTACGACCATCGCCTGACCGGTCGGGTCGTAGTCGAGGTGGACCGCGCCCGCAGGGCGAGTTCCAGCGAGGTCGAGTGCCGCGCGCACCGTCTCGTCCGCGTGCGGCGAGTTCGCCAGGCGTCCGCTCCACTTGGTGACGGGAGCGAAGAGTTGTTGCTGATCGAACCGCTGATGTGCAAACCGATCGCGCTGTGCACTGGGTACGCAGTCGGTGACGACCAACAACGGAAAGCGGTCGAGTGTGGCCTGAGCCGCACCATTCACAGCGCACGCCGCACCCGGTCCCCGCGTAGCGATGGCCAGCGCGGGCCGTCCGGTGAGCAGGCCGTAGGTGGCGGCCATGATGCACGCTGTCGTCTCGCCATGGGCGAGTACGAAACGAAGCCCGGCCTCGCCGACTGCTCCAACTACTTCGAGGTTCGGTCCACCTCCAGGAAATCCAAAGACGACGTCGGCTCCGCGGTTGCGCACGCCTTCCGCCAACACCTTCGCCAACCCGTCACTCATGTAGCTCGAACGCTATTCGACGTTGGAGGCGGGCAAGGGGTTCCGCGGCGCCGGCACGAAGACCGGCCTCGAGTCAGATCGCTGTACGGATCACCAATAGTGCGATCGACCGCCGACGGGGCGACCGGTGCGGCCGA
>JAYTZE010000261.1:0-1755 GCA_043742385.1 Ilumatobacteraceae bacterium | reverse complement strand
TCGCCGAGCTCGCGCCGGCCAGCACCGAAGTCGAGGCTCAGTCGACGCCGCGGGCGCGGTCGCGGCGCACGCCGATCAAGCTGCTCGGCGGTGTGTTGGCCGGCTCGGTCGAAGCCGCCGAGTTTCTGCTTCGATCCAAGGGCGTTAGGACGCTGATCGACGGCTACAACGTCGCCAAGTTGGGGTGGCCGGCACTCGACCTCGATCACCAGCGAGAGCAATGCGTCGTGGCCGCCGAGAACATGGCCAAGCGGTGGAACATGACCGTGACTATCGTCTTCGACGGGGCGACGATCGAGGGGGCGCACACGTCCACGCGGCGTCGGGTTCGAATCGTCTACTCGCCGGCGGGCGTGTCGGCGGACGACGTACTTCGTGCCGAGGTGGCATGTGTCGACGTTGCCAAGCCTGTCGTCGTGGTTACCAACGACCGGGCAATCATCTCCGATGTCGCGGCCGCAGGCGCCAACACGGTGTCCTCCGACGACTTCCTCGTCCTCCTCCGCCGCTGACCCGAAGGGGCGTGTCACACCCTTTTGCGATGATGCCTGTGGGTGGAGCCCGAACAGCAAGGAAGCATCATGGCAACGAACACAACATCACTGGTCATCTCGTGCGATACGTGTTGCATGCGGGCAACGGCGACGTGCGCCGACTGCGTCGTGACCCATGTGTTATCTCCTGCGACACACGAGTCGGTGACGCTCGACGACGAAGAGATGCGTGTGGTGCGTTTGCTGGTACGCGCCGGAATGATGCCTACGCTGCGTCACAGTGAGACCGACGCTGTCGCCGCCTTCTGTTGACGCCGCGTACGTGCGGCAACTCGTCGATATCGCGGAGCAGCACGACATCGCCCACGTCGGCGTTTGTGATGCCGAGATTCTGCAGCGAGCGCGGATGGAGCTGATCCGCCGCAAGCACGCCGGCTTGCACGATGGCCTGCAGTTCACATACAAGAATCCGCAACGCTCAACCGACCCGCGTCGGGCGGTTGCAGGGGCTCAGGCAGTACTCGTCGGAGCCCGTTCGTACTATTCCGAGGAACCCACAGCCCCTGCCGGCGCACAAGGTCGCGTGGCCCGCTATGCCTGGACCGACCACTATGTGCCCTTGCGACTGGGGCTGCGCGCCGTCGCTCGCAAGCTGCGCCACGATGGTTGGCGCGCGGTGGTGTTCGCCGACGACAACTCGATCGTCGATCGCGAGGTTGCCTATCGCGCCGGCGTTGGGTGGTTCGGCAAGAACGCCAACATCCTGCTGCCGGGCGCTGGCAGCTGGTTCGTGCTCGGGTGCGTGGTCACCACGGCACCGTTGCCGACCGCGCAGGCCCCGATCGCGGATGGCTGTGGCTCCTGCAGCCGTTGCATCGACGCGTGTCCGACGGGTGCGATCATCGCCCCGGGAGTGATCGATGCAGGGCGATGCCTGGCGTGGGTCATCCAGAAGCCCGGAGTGATGGACCGTCGTTGGCGAGCCGCCATTGGTGACCGCATCTATGGCTGCGACGATTGCCAGACCGTGTGCCCACCGACGGTGCGTTTCGCCACAAAGCGTCAGGCGCCGGCATGTGAAGTCGAGGCGTGGGTGTCGCTGGTCGAGGTCCTCGACGCCAACGATGCCGAGGTACTGCAACGCTGGGGCCGCTGGTACGTTGCTGATCGCGACCCGCGTTGGGTGCGTCGCAACGCCCTTGTGGCGTTGGGCAACGTCGCCAGAGCGGACGATGCCGATGTGCGTCGCTGCGTGGCCACG
>JAYTZE010000260.1:0-1756 GCA_043742385.1 Ilumatobacteraceae bacterium | reverse complement strand
TGCCTTCGTGCAGGGCCATGGCAACACCGTCTCGCCGTCGCAATACGCAGCGACGCTCGCCGGTCGAGCCGGAGTCACGATGCTGCCGACTATCACGTCGATGCTCGACGATCCCACGTCGCTGGCAACGCTCGAGCAGGCAACACCAAGCAGCGATGCGGTGCTCGATGCCGGCCGCCTTCCGGCTCTCACGGCGGCGCCAGTCGGCGCCCAAGGGATGATGTTCTGGTACTACGTGCTCGCCAGCCGAATTGACGATGGCCAGGCATGGTCCGCGGCGACGCGCTGGACCGCTGACTCGTTGGCCGCGTCGACTGGCTCGGCGAGCAAGTGCGTCGATGCCAAGGTCGCCGCAGCCGATGCTGACGGAGCGGCGTTGCTGCTGGCAGCGTTCGAGGCGTGGGCGACCGTCGCACCATTGGAGTCGACGACAACCGTTGTGCCGATCGAGGGCAACCAGGTGGCCATCAGGGCTTGCGATCCGGGTGCAGTCGTCACGGCCCCACTTCCTGTGAAGGTTCCGGTTGTCTTCGGCGGCGCCGGCGTCGAGCGAGCGCTCGTGCAGGCCGCCATCAGCGCAGCCGGCGATACGCAGGTCGACGCGGCATGCTTGGTGGCCGCTGCCCGCACACGCGGCACGGTGTTGGCGTCGCCTGGCGACGATGCGCCGGTGCTCGCAATCAACTGGCAATCGTCATACGTAAGCGCCAACATCGATCTGGCGGCCGGTTGCGTCGTCCCAGCCGGCTGATACTCGGCGGCTGAGCGGCCGTCGCGCTAATCGCGGAAGTTCTGGAACTGCAGTGGGATGCCCAGATCGGCGCCCTTCAGCGCGGCGATGATGGTCTGCAGGTCGTCGCGTTTCTTGCCGGTGACTCGCACTGTGTCGCCCTGAGTCTGGCTGCTGACGCCCTTCGGCCCCTTCTCCTTGATCATCTTGTTGATCTCGCGGGCCTTGTCGGATGAGATACCGACCTTGACGGTCAAGACCTGTCGCACGCTGTTCTGCGTGGCTTCTTCGATCTTGCCGTAGTCGAGTCCCTTCAGGGACACGCCGCGCTTCACCAACTTCTCCTCGATGACGGTTCGCAGGGCAGTCAATCGATCCTCGCTGGCCGTGCGCAGGGTCAGCACGAGGTCGGTCTGCTCTATCGACGAGTCGGTGTTCTTGAAGTCGTAGCGCGTGGCGATTTCTCGCTGCGCTTGGTCGATGGCGTTGCGCATCTCCTGTCGATCGACCTCGGAGACAACATCAAAACTGGGCATGTCGTGAGACTAGTTGCGCCGCTAACCTCATTTCCCTCAGATGGGTCGGTACCCGAGTGGCCAAAGGGGGTTGACTGTAAATCAACTGGCATAGTCCTACGGAGGTTCGAATCCTTCCCGGCCCACCCACCGGATCGCCAGGCTCCCGCCGGGGCCTGGCGATTGCACTTTTCCCGAACGACCTCCGAACATCGACACCACATGATCCTGATCGACGCCGAACGACTTGCCGCCAGCCGGCCGAATCGCCCGTTGTTCGCCGATGTCTCGGTGACCATCAGCGATGGCGATCGCCTCGGGGTGGTCGGGTTGAACGGTTCTGGCAAGAGCACGTTGTTGCGCATGCTCGCCGGCGAACTTCCGCCGGAAAGCGGTGAGGTGCGTTGGGGACGCGGCGCCCGAGTCGGATTTCTGCTGCAGAACCCGATTCTGCCGGGCGGGTCGGTACGCGAAGCCGTCGGCCGCGAATGGCAGGGCGAGGCGATGCTCG
>JAYTZE010000259.1:0-3678 GCA_043742385.1 Ilumatobacteraceae bacterium | reverse complement strand
AAGAAGGCTCCCGCCAAAAAGCGCTGATCAGTGCTTGGTCACGAATGGAGTGGTGACGATTCGGCCGGTGAGAACTGTGCCGCGCACATCGACCACGACGTCGGTACCCACTTCGACGTTCGGCGGCATGAATGCCAGGGCAATACCATGACCAAGCACGGGTGAGAAGTTGCCGCTCGTGATCACGCCAACGGTGCGGTCGTCGATCAGCACAGCGCAATCGGCGCGCGGCGGCCGGCGACCGACGGTGGCGATTCCCATCAGCAGTCTGTCGACGCCAGCAGTACGCTCGGCATCGAGCGGTTCGCGACCCCGGAATTCATCCTTCGACCAGGCGACGACCCATCCGAGTCCGGCTTGCAGCGAGGTGATACCCGCGCCGAGTTCGTGGCCATGCAGCGGCAAGCCCGCCTCGAGGCGCAACGTGTCGCGCGCGCCGAGGCCGGCCGGCGTGACCCCGGCACCGGTGATGGCGGTCCATAGATCCGCAGCTGTCGCGTTGGGTACAGCAATCTCGACGCCGGCCTCGCCGGTGTAGCCCGTGCCGGCGACCACGCACGGTGTGCCCTCCCAGGTCAGCTGGCTGACCTTGAAACGTCCCACCGCTGCGGCCTCGGGGAACACGGTCGCCAGCTTCTGCTTGGCGCGCGGCCCCTGCACAGCGAGCACGGCTCGATCGTGCGTTGTCTCCCGTCCACCGATCGCGGCGCGGACCCGGTCGGTGTTCGATGCGTTGGGCATGACGTCGAACACCTCGGCGTCGATCCACCACACGATGATGTCGTCGAGCACAGAGGCATTGACCTCGTCGAGCAGGTGTGTGTACTGGGCGCGGCCCGGCGCGATCTTGGCGAGGTCATTGGTGAACGCAAACTGCAAGCGCTCGTCGGCATCGCTGCCTTCGACGCGCACCGTGCCGAGGTGCGAGACGTCGAAGATCACGGCATCGTTGCGACATGCCAGATGTTCGTCGAGCGTGCCGATGGGATACGACAGCGGCATCTCCCAGCCGCCGAAGGGAACCATCTTGGCGTCAAGCCGGCGGTGCACCGCATCGAGCGGGCTGTACTCGAAGTCGGCCATCACACGGCGTGACGAGCCGACGCTGCAGCCGACGCGTCGGCGAGCTCGACGATTGTCGAGTCGAGCTCGGACTTGACCCCGCCGATTGCCAGCACATTGAGCACGCCCTGGCCGCCGCGACGCATGACATCGATCAATTGGTCTCCGTCGCACAAGATCACATCGCTGCCACTGATCACGAGGTGTGCACTGGCGATATCGGTGTCGACGTGAGTTCGCAGATACTCGAACGCGGTGCGCACAGATTCGAGCTTGATCCCCGCGTCGAGCAGGCTCTTGATGACGCGCAGTTCAAGAAGGTCGCGGTAGCTGTACAGGCGACGGCTGCCGCTGCCGCTGGCATCGGCCAGCGAAGGCCGGATCAGATCGGTACGGGCCCAGTAGTCGAGCTGACGATATGTGATGCCGACAATGGTCGCCGCCTTTGTACCGCTGAATCCCTGCTCGCTCATCTGCTGCCTCCGACTCACATCCGCGTAACTACGGCAATGTAAGGACGATCAGCCTACGTGACAAATGTCGCTCAGTCAAACACCATCCGCGCGCCGTTGCGCGCGGATGGCGCGATCAGGCTTCGAAGTCTTCGGGTTTGATCTCGTCGAGGAAGTCGCGGAATTCATCGAGGATTGCCTCGTCTTCAGGTTCCTCATCGGTCAGTCCGTCGGCCGCGACCAGCCCAACTTCGTCGAGCAGCGACTCCTCGGCATAGATCGTTGCACCGGTGCGGCACGCGACGGCTATGGCATCGGAGGGGCGGCAGGATACGACGGATGCGGTTCCACTGACCCGCAGGTGCAGTTCGGCGTAGAACGTGTGATCGCGAATTTCGGTGACAACCACCTTGTCGAGCGTGGCGTCGGTGCTGCGCAGCAGCTCGACGATCAAGTCGTGAGTCATCGGTCTCGGGGCGACAATTCCCGACAGCGCAGTGTGAATCGCTGAGGCTTCTGGCGAACCAATCAGGATCGGCAGCACACGATGAGGCTCGGGCTGCTCGCGCAAGATGACCACCGGGGTGTTGGCGGGCACCTCGACGCGTACGCCGAGCAACTCCATGACGATCACTCCCCGAGCGTACCCCGCCTTCGTTGGCCGACGCCGATCGGCTGCGAAATCAGGAGTCGAGGTGGTGGCTCAATGCCGAGTGAACGATTGCCGAACGAAGCTTGCCGCCCAGTGCGCTGAGCGATGTCAACGTGGCCACCGCCTGCTGGCGGGCCTGCGGATTTCGCTGGCGCAGCAGCGGCAGGATCATCTGTTCGAAGAGCGATGCTTCGCGTTCGGCTGCTTGACGCCACGCCTTCAGGTGCCGGCCCTCGACGCCGTGTTGCATGAATCCGGCGGCGGCCTGAGCGATGGCCAGGTCTCCTGCGGTGTACAGCGTCGCCGCGCCGGTGCCCTTGCCTGCCAAGAGACCGTACGACTCGAGCTCGGCAAGCTGCGGCGCAGTGAGACCGGCCAGATGGCAGAGGTCGCCGGCAGCGAAACTGTCGTGCCGGTGCGCGGCCGAAGCAACATCAGCATTCGTAGCGAGCGGTTGATCGGTGATGTCGTCACTGCGGAACATCTCGACGTCACGGTGTTGCGCCGCCGGATGGTGCTGCGAGACAACCGGCATTTCGGCGGTGGCCGTCGACAGATCGTGTTCGTCGTCGAGGTCTGCACCGTCGAGTGGAAGTGTGTTGCGAATGCCCCGCGGTGGCGTAGTGGGACCGGTCGGATCTTCGATTGCTCCGCTCTCGAGCCGATCGCGGATGACCCGCAGCGGAAGGAAATTCTCGCGCTGTTCGCGCAGTATGACGCGCAGTAGATCAACGTCGTTGTCGTAGAATTTGCGGTAGCCACTAGCCGTTCGCTCGGGGTCGATCAATCCCTGGCTCTCGAGAAATCGGATCTTGGAGATGGTGACGTCGGGAAATTCCTCGAGCAATAGCCCGAGTACTTCGCCGATCGACAGGTAGGGCCGTTCTTGCATCACCATGTCTCAGCCGTCGGACCGCTCGAAGAAAACGAGACGGAACTTGCCGACCTGCAGCTCGTCGCCCTGGCGCAACACGACTTCGTCGTCGATGCGTTCGGCATTGAGGTACGTGCCGTTGAGCGAACCGGCATCGCGCACGAGGTAGCCCGTTGCTGTGCGCTCGACCTCGGCATGGCGACGCGACACCGTGATGTCGTCGAGGCTGATCTCACTCTCGGGGTGACGACCGAGCCGTGTGAGCTGATCGTGCAACGCGAAAGCATCGCCGGCTTGGGCGCCGGATCGCACGATCAACGACGCGACTCCAGCGTCGAGATCGCCGACCGATACAACGACGTCGTCGTCGGCGCCGGCTGCTTCCTGCAACGGGTCGACCTTGGCCAGCGTCAGCGTGTGGTCGGTGATGCGATCGAGCATGCTGCCGCATGACGAACAGAACCCTGACTCCGGAGGGTTCCGGTGGCCGCACTGGTTACAGAACACGTAGGCCATCTGCAGGAGACTAACCGTCGATGTGAGCTTGATAGCCAACGGCGTCGAGCAGGCCATCGATGTCGGCAGGATCGCTCATCTCGATCTCACAGATCCAACCTGCTCCGTACGGATCCGAGTTC
>JAYTZE010000258.1:0-1757 GCA_043742385.1 Ilumatobacteraceae bacterium | reverse complement strand
GACTCGTCGAGAGCCCTCGTCGCCGCACCGCCGGTTCGGTCGACCGTGCTCGAAACGCCACCGGACGATGAAACGCTGCCGGAGAGATCGACCAGTTCCGTTGCCCCGCCTGACGTCTTGGACCACTTCATCGTGTAGTCGAGGTCCGACGATGCGAGGTGGGCATCATCGTCGACTTGCCCCACCACCTTGACGTCCAACGTGCCGCGTTGACCGGCCGTGCCCTTGGACACGGTGACATCGATGACCGCCTCGATCTCGAACCGACCGTCGGGGTCAGGGCACGGCACGGCCGAGGTCTTCGTTGCCAACTTCGTCGTCACCCCGGTCGCACCGTCGACATTGGTGCCCTCCAACGCGAATTCACCGCGATTCAGCGACCCCGACTGCGTCACCGTGAACCCGTTCCGGGTAACGGTTTCGGAACCTGTTTCGCTGGTGCTCGCATTTGAGACAGCGGAGTCCGCGCTGAGTGCTGCGAGCAGGAGACCGGCGAACAAGCCCTCACTGATCGGCGGTGCCGCCGTGGCCACCTGTCGGAAACCGGACGGAACGTTGCTCCCTTTGACTGCGACGGCTTGCTCGACGAGGGGCGCCCAGGCCGAGACCAGCGCGTCACGGGTGGCGTCGGGTCCACCGAGCTCGGCCTCGAGCCCCGACTCCTTGGCCACCGCCAACTCCAACTCGAGCCCAGCCTCGGCTGCGGCCGCATCGCGGTCGGCCTGCCCCATCGCCAGCACTTCATCGACTCGTGCCGAGGCGCGGTCATCGAGCGCGCCCCCACCGGAACCATCTTCGGTGCTCTTCGAGGTACTCGTACCCGCACCATCATGGACATCTGCGCTCGACTTGGTGCTCGTGCTCGTACTCGTACTCGAACAACCGCCGATGAGCGCGGTCATGGCCAGGCAAGCGAGCGTCGATTTCGTCAATCCAAGCTGTCGTCGGTCAGTCACGGCACAATCATGTCGCAAGGATCAGTTGGCCACATGAGAATGCGCCACATTCATCGAACAAACTCGCCAGTCGCAACACCCTCGTCCTGACAGACCGTTCCAAAATCGTGAGCCGGAGGTTCGAATCCTACGGGGGCGACCGCGCGCCGCTCGCCTGGTCGAGCAAGTCGTCGAGCGTGCGCCCGGGGCCGCCGACGAGGGTCCGGATGCCGGCTGCGCGCAGGGCGTCGGCCGTGTGCTCGGCGACCTCGATCGAGTCGGGGCCGGTCACAGTGAGCACGGCGAGGTCGACCGGCTGCTCCGTGCAGAACCGAACCAGCTCGGCCGACGGCGTGTCGGCGCCGAGGTGGTGGACCTGCCAGTTGTTATCCCGGAGCGCGACGGTGGCCATCATTGTCGGCAGGGAGTGGTGCTCGCCGCTGACCGCGGCGACAGCGACGACCCCGCGTCGCCGTCCCCGCGGGTTCGGGGAAAGCTCGGCCAGGACGCGTTCGGCGATCGCCGAGGCGCGGTGCTCCGACCAGATCGGCAGCTCGCCGTGATGCCAGGCGTCGCCGATCTGACGCAGCGCCGGCACGAGCACGCGCTGGACGAACACCACGAGGTTCGTACCCTCGCCGACGAGACGGTGGGAGATCAACCGCGCGTGCGCCTCGTTGCCGCTGACGAGCGCGTCGTACATCCGCTCGACCTGGCGGTGCAGACGCTTGTCGCTGGGCGGCTTTGGAGCCGACGGTGTCCGCCGTTCGGCGTCGACTTGGACGAGGTCGCGGCGTGCGACTCGGTACCGGCCGCCGACGA
>JAYTZE010000257.1:0-3681 GCA_043742385.1 Ilumatobacteraceae bacterium | reverse complement strand
GCGCTGGCACCATCGGCAGCGTGGTCCGATCGCACCCCAGATGATCGTGGCACTCGCCGAGCAGAGCGATCTCATCGACGAGCTCGGTGCCTGGATTCTGGAGCGGAGCTGTCGGGACCGTTCTTCGTGGATGTAGTTGCACTCCGGTGCGTCGCTGTGCACACTGGTCTCGCGTTCGTCGGCGAACCTCATCGTGGTTGCAACCGCGAGCTGAAGCGGTATCGACGGTCCTGAACACCACTCCCACCGTTAGCCTGGCCGAGGTCGAAGGAGGAGTCGTCACATGAGCGATTGGAACACGCAGATCATCGAGGAGTTCCGTGCCAACGGTGGCAAGGTTGGCGGTCAGTTCGAGGGGGCACCGTTGTTGCTCCTGCACTCGACCGGCGCGAAGACAGGCCAAGCACGCGTCAATCCGATGATGTACCTGGCCGACAGCGACAACCTCGTCGTCTTCGCGTCGAAGGCCGGCGCGCCCACGAGCCCCGACTGGTTCCACAACCTCGTCGCCAATCCGCGGGCTTCGGTCGAAGTCGGCGAACGCACTGTCAAGGTGTCTGCGCGTATCGCCGAAGGTGAAACGCGTGAGCGCCTGTGGTCTCGTCAGAAGGAGTTGTATCCGGGTTTCGCCGAATATGAGGCAAAGACCACTCGGCAGATTCCTGTTGTCGTGCTCGAACCCGTCCAGTAGTGACATCGGCCAGCGTCGAAGCCCCGACGATCGAGGCAATACGCGCCAACCGGTCCCGGCTTGGCGATCTCGTCATCACGACACCTGTTCGACTGCTGGTCGACGATGCACTGGCTGCGGCAGTCGGTGCATCGACGCGCGTCTGGCTGAAGGAGGAACTGTTCCAACGCACCGGCAGCTTCAAGCCCCGCGGTGCGTTGTCGGTGATGCTCGATCTCGATGCGGCAGCGTTGGAGCGTGGGGTGACGGGAGTCTCGGCCGGCAATCACGCGATCTCGCTCGGGTACTCGGCACGGATGCTGGGCACGACAGCGACGGTCGTGATGCCGAAGAACGCCAATCCGTTCAGGGTCCAGGTGTGCCGTGAACTCGGCGCCAACGTGGTGCTGGTCGACAACGTCCACGATGCCTTCGAGCGTGTGAAGGAGATCGAGGTACAGGAGGGTCGCACGATCGTTCATCCGTACGAGGGTCCAAAAGCTGCACTCGGCACAGCGTCGGTCGGCATGGAGTTCGTCGATCAGATCAGTGCTGCAGGCACCACGCTCGATGCGGTGATCGTCGCGGCTGGAGGCGGTGGGCTGACGGGTGGTGTCGCCTGCGCGGTGAAGCAGATGAGCCCGACGACGGCTGTGTATGTGGTCGAGCCGGAGGGTGCCGACAGTCTGAGCCGCAGTTTCAAAGCTGGCTCACCGCAGTCGATCGAAGCCGTCCACACGATCGCCGACTCGCTGGGGGCGCCACGGTGCGAGCCGTATTCGTTTGCGCTCAACCAGCAGTTCGTCGATGAGGTTGTGTTGGTCGACGACGAGCAGATTCGCGAGGCGATGCGCCTGATGTTTCGTGCGGCGAAGCTCGCCGTCGAACCGGCGGGCGCTGCGGCACTGGCCGCCCTGATGTATCCACTGCGCGACCGGCTCGATGGGCAGACGGTTGGGCTGGTCGTGTGCGGTGCCAACATCGACCCCGAGACCTTCGCCAAGCAGATCGGCCCGACAGCGGGCTGACGTTATTGAGCACCTCGTAACACGGCGTTGGCCCACGCAGTGGCCGTGCCATTGGCGCGCACGAGCGATGTCTTCCCGAATGCGGGGTCGGGGGTGAGGTCCCAGTTGTACGGGGTAACCCCACCGAATATCAGAAAGCTGCCGGCACCCGCCAGCCGCAGGTTGTGCATGTGCCGAACTATTCTCGTCGACGTGGGCGAGTAAGGGCCGTGCCTCAATGCGTTGACAGCGCACATCAAGTGATTCACCTGGCCGCTGAATTCGGTAGCCACTGCCAGCGCAAGCGCCTCATCGTACGAATCAAAGCTCAGGTGGGCGCGCTGTTCGGGCATGTCGAGCAGCGCCTGCGACAAGACGGCGGGATACGGAAGGTGGTTGGTAAACGGACCGATGCCAGTGGCGGGAGTGACGTGTTCGATCATGATGCGCCATCGAGCCACCAACACTGGCCAGTCAGGGCCAGCGGGGTCGAACTCATCGCCCATGTCGAACGCCCGAATCCAATCCACGTGCGGCAGCCAGAAGTCGATTCCTGTCTGGCGAACGGCGGCATCGCTCGACCACAGTCGGGAGTCGAAGACCACGGTTTTCATGTCGACGTTCGCGTTCAGGACGGTCAGGCGGAGGTAGGTGAAGGGATCCACATACCGGCCGCCGGGTTCTGCCGTCGTGTAGGTCGACCAGTCTGGTGGCATGCATGGCCCGAAGGTTGCGTCGATACCAGCCTTGAACGACAGGGAGTGTACGGCTTTGGCTGCATGTGGCGCATCGGGATGAACCCCGCAAAACGCCCAGGTTTCTGCCGACGGTCGTCCCGTCGAACTATCTGTAGATGTGCCGGTCGGAGGTGCCATGAAGTCCCAAGTTAGGGCGTACATTCGTGGTCGATGGCGCGACGAAAGCAGCTACCGGTTGATTGGGAGCAGATCGTTCGTCGCCGCGTTGCCTATTGGAACGTCCTCGACCAGCCTGACCAGGCGCGACTCGCCGAGCTAGCAGCGTTCCTCGTCGCCAACACGCGATGGGAGGCAGCGAACGGCTTTGCGCTCACCGACGAGATGGTCGTGACCATTGCGATGCAAGCCTCGGTGCTGATCCTCGGTCTCGACACCGACTACTTCGGCAAGGTCACCTCGATCATCGTGCACCCAACCACGTTCTCGATTCCAGGGCCTCGCCCGACGGTTATTCGAGGCATGGTCGACGAGGGCGCTCGTCCCCTGTTGGGTGAGGCCCATCACGATCGCGGGCCGGTCCTGCTCGCGTGGGACCAAGTGCGCAGCGGCGCTCGCCACCGCGGCCGGGGCTACAACGTGGTGCTGCACGAATTCGCCCACAAGATGGACATGCTCGACGGTGTCGTCGACGGCACACCGATGATGCAGGATCAGGCCGCACTCGATCGGTGGATCGCGGTGTGCGCCGCCGAGCTGAAGCTGATGCGCCGCGGCGAGGGCATCTCGTTGATCGACGATTACGCGGCCACCGATCCCGGCGAGTTCTTCGCAGTGACCACCGAGGTCTTCTTCGGCCGGCCGGTCGACCTTCGCGAGGCTAAGCCAGAGTTGTACGAGGTGCTGGCGGCTTTCTACCGGCAAGATCCCGCCGCTCGAGAGGATCTGCGCATCGTCAGCTGACAGGGTTGAGCACCGGGGCTCGACGGTACTCGTCGTGCAAGTGGCTAGGTTCAGCAGTGCATCGAGGGGGATCCATGATCGAACACAACTGGGCCGGCAACGTCGCGTACGGCGCCGCTCGCTTCCACCAACCAGTGTCGGTCGCCGAGGTGCAGTCGATTGTCTCCGCTAGCGCGAAGGTGCGCGCCGTCGGCAGCCGTCACTCGTTCAACACCATCGCCGACACGAGTGGCGATCAACTGTCCATGGCATCGCTGGAGCGGGTCGTCGACATCGACACCCAGGCTCACACGGTCACCGTCGACGGTGGGATCAAGTATGGGGAACTGGCAACACACCTCCACGA
>JAYTZE010000256.1:0-1759 GCA_043742385.1 Ilumatobacteraceae bacterium | reverse complement strand
ATCGACGGCGACATCGGCCGAGCGGAAAGCCTGCCGGTAGCCTCACACCTTCGCTATGGAACGCTTCGGCCTGGTTGGCCTTCCCAACGCGGGCAAGAGCTCGCTGTACAACGCCCTCACTGGTGGAGGCGCGCTGGCCGCGCCCTATCCCTTCGCCACCAAGGATCCCAACATCGGGGTGGCCAAGGTTCCCGACGAGCGCGTCGATCGCTTGGCAGCGATGAGTAAGTCGAAGTCGATCGTGCACGCGGCAGTGCAGGTCGTCGATATCGGTGGCCTGGTCGAGGGCGCCTCGAAGGGCGAAGGTCTCGGCAACAAGTTCCTCGCCAACATTCGCGAGGTCGATGCCATCGTGTTGGTGTTGCGATCGTTCGAGGACGACGACGTCACGGGGCCCAGCGACCCAATCGAGCATCTCCGGGTTGTCGAGATCGAGTTGGCGTTGGCCGACCTCGAGACCATCGAGAAGCGGCTCAACCAAGCCACGCGTCAGGCCAAGCTCGACAAGACTGCGGCCGGCGAGTTGGAGTCGCTGCAGGCCGCGTACGACGCGTTGTCGGAAGGCCGGCCGCTGTATCGCGCAGGGCTCAAGCCCGAACATCGCGAACAGTTGCAGCCGTACTTCTTGTTGACGAACCGATCAGTACTGGCGGTGGTGAACGTCGGCGAGAACGACCTCGACCGCATTCCCGCCGTCGAGCAGCGGGTGCGCGACGAATTCACCTCGGCCGGCGACAACGTCGAGGTGATCGGCATGTGTGTGCAACTCGAGGCCGAGGCCGCCACCATTGTCGATCCAGTCGAGCGTGCCGAGATGCTCGAGGGCTTCGGGCTGGGCGAGGGTGCATTGTTCCGCATGGTCCGCAGCGCCTACCACTTGCTGGGCCTGCGCACGTTCCTGACCACCGGCGAGAAGGAGACCCGGGCGTGGACGTTCTACGCCGGTTCGAGTGCGCCGGAATGCGCCGGTCGCATCCACACCGACTTCCAGCGCGGCTTCATCAAAGCCGAGGTGATCCACTGGGACGAGCTGCTCGACTTCGGCACGTGGGCCAAGGCCAAAGAGGTCGGCAAGATTCGTATCGAGGGCAAGGACTACCATCCCATTGACGGCGACGTCATGGAGTTCCGCTTCAACGTCTAGCAGGGGTTTCGCGGAGGCGGTGGCCGCGAGGGCCTCGGTCAGGTGCCACGTAGGCCGCGAGGTGCTCGCCGGTGAGGGTTGAGCGGGCAGCGACGAGGTCGGCGGGGGTGCCCTCGAAGACGATGCGGCCGCCGTCGTGGCCGGCGCCAGGGCCGAGGTCGATGATCCAGTCGGCGTGAGCCATGACCGCCTGGTGGTGCGCAATGACGATGACCGACTTGCCGGAGTCGACGAGCCGGTCGAGCAGGCCGAGCAACTGCTCGACGTCGGCGAGGTGGAGGCCGCTGGTCGGCTCGTCGAGGACGTAGACGTCGCCCTTCTCGGCCATGTGGATGGCCAGCTTGAGTCGCTGCCGCTCGCCGCCGGACAGCGTCGTGAGCGGCTGGCCGAGGCTGATGTAGCCGAGCCCGACGTCGGTGAGCCGGTTGAGGATCTTGTGCGCAGCAGGGGTCTTCGCCTCGCCCGAGCCGAAGAACTCCTCGGCGTCGGTGACCGGCATCGCGAGCACCTCGCTGATGTTCCCGCCGAATTTGTACTCCAGGACGTCGGCCTGAAACCGCTTCCCCTCGCACTCCTCGCAGGTGGTGGCGACGCCGGCCATCATCGCCAGGTCGG
>JAYTZE010000255.1:0-1761 GCA_043742385.1 Ilumatobacteraceae bacterium | reverse complement strand
CGCGCATCACCCAGGTGGCGAGTGGTGGAATCAATCCGCTTCGATACAAGACCCTGGTCGACAACGTGCGCAGCTGGTTCACCGAACACCCGCTGTACGACGCCGAAGGGCAACCCATTGTCGTTCCTGAGTGGCAGTTCCCTGCTCGCGGCCGCGTGAAGAAGCAGCTTCAGCGGGCCAAGATGATGGCCGAGAAGACCGAGCGGGTGCTGCAGGCGCTGCCACTGCGGGGCAAGCAGGCTACGTGGGCAGCCAAGCTCGACGAGACCAAGACCGACATCGACCGCGCCTTCCAATACGTGCAGTTGTATGGGCTCTACACGGAGTGCGAGGCGATCTATCAGGTCGAGCACCTGATGGCCATCCACGACGGCCTCGACGCCGCCGACCAGGCCGCCTTCAACATCGATCCTCGTACCGTCGACTGGCCGACCTATGTCAGCACCATCCATCTGCCGTCGATCGTGCATCACTCTCGCGCCAAGACCAAGCCGGGCAAGAGCCGCAACGACCGCGCCGACCGCTTGCGTCGCAGCGTGCTGTCGCCCGATCGCCATGTTGCCGCGTTCGACCTGGAGAACACGCTGATCGCCAGCAATGTGGTCGAGAGCTATACCTGGCTGGCCACACGGCGGCTGAACGCGCCCGAACGGATCCGGTATGTCCTGCGCACCCTGGCCGAGGCCCCAAGCCTCAGCGCGATGGACCGCAAGGATCGGGGCGACTTCCTACGGTTCTTCTACCGGCGCTACGAGGATGCTCCGGTCAGTCAGATCGACGAGGACTCAAACGAGCTGTTGACCAACCTCATCCTGACCAAGAGCTTCCCGCGCGGCATCCGCCGAGTGCGCGAGCACAGGGCGCTCGGTCATCGCACCATCTTGATCACCGGCGCGCTCAACTTCGCCGTGCAGGGACTCCGGCCGTTGTTCGACGAGATCATCGCCGCCGAGATGACGGTGAAGCCTGATGGCACCTACAGCGGCCACCTCTCGCAAGTACCGCCCACCGGCGAGACACGCGCCCAGCTCCTTGCCGACTACTGCGCTGCGGAAGGGTTGAAGCTGGACCAGTCGATCGCCTACGCCGACTCGACCAGCGACCTGCCGATGCTCGAAGCCGTCGGCTTTCCCGTCGCGGTCAATCCCGAGACCCGCCTGGCGGCAATCGCCCGCAAGCGCGGTTGGCTGGTCGAGCACTGGTCAAAGGCCGCCGGCGGGCCGCGTCCGTTGCTGCCGATCGGGCCCCTGCTGCATGAGCGCGAACGAGGGCGGAAGTTCGTATGAGGTTGATCTTCGAGCGCAAGCCCGTGAAGTTCGCGGCGGCCCGGTTAGCGGGCACATTGGCACCCGGCAGAGGCGCAGCCGTCGGCCCGTTGAAACTCGAGTCGAATGAGCCGCTGCCCCTGCCGGGTCCCGATTGGGTGCGACTCACGCCTCGACTGTCGGGCATTTGCGGATCCGATCTGGCCATGATCGACGGCACAGCGTCGGCGTACTTCGATCCACTGGTCAGCTACCCCTTCGTGCCCGGCCACGAGGTCGTCGCGACAACCGAGCGCGGCCGTCGCGTAGCACTCGTGCCCGTGTTGTCCTGCGTGACTCGTGGCATCAGTCCGGTATGTGCGCAGTGCGCCGCCAGGCGCACCAACCTGTGCGAGCGGTCGGCCTTCGGGCATCTCGAGCCCGGTCTGCAGAGCGGATTCTGCACCGATACCGGAGGTGGCTGGAGCACGTGGATGGTTGCGCACACCAGCCAGTT
>JAYTZE010000254.1:0-3691 GCA_043742385.1 Ilumatobacteraceae bacterium | reverse complement strand
CTCTCGGCGTGCGGCGACGACGGTTCCGGCACCGACGTCGTCCTGGCGGCGCCGGCTACGACGACCAAGCCGACCACGACCACGTCCCCGCCGACGACCTCGACGACAACAACAACAACAACGTCGACCTCGACCACGACGACCTCCACTACCACGACCGTGCCCGCCACGTTGCCCAACCCGGAGAGTCCACCAGCTGATCCACGAGCAGCCGAGCCGCTGATCGAGGTGGGCACCATCGAGATCCCCAAGATCGGCGTGGTCAAGTCGATGTTCGAGGGCATCACGCTCACCACGCTCGATCAGGGCCCCGGGCATTGGCCCGGCACGGCGATGCCTGGCCAACAGGGCAACGTTGTGATCGCCGGTCATCGAGTCAGCCACGACAAACCGTTCCGCCATCTCGACAAGCTCGAGGCGGGCGACGACGTGATCCTGACGACCGTCGACGGTCGATTCGTCTACAAGGTCACCGGCGTCGAAGTCGTCTACCCCGACGCATTGTGGATCGTCGACCAGACCACTGAGTACACAGCCACCCTGTTCGCTTGCCATCCGGCCGGTTCGACGAGGCAACGCATCGTTGTGCATCTGGCCTACGCACCGAACGGATAACCGCCGGCACATCACCGTGACGGCTATGGTCGCTCGCTGATGTCGATTCGTGTCCCGCGTTTGTCGACCTCGGCCGCCCTGGCAATCGGCGCAGGACTGGGTGTCGCGCTGTCGCTGCCGCCGTGGGGTATCTGGCCGCTGGCGTTCGTCGGCATTGCGATGTTCGAAATGTCGCTGGGCGAGCGGGCGTCGAGCCGAGCGCGCGCCGCACGAGGTTGGCTGTTCGGCGCAGCCTGGCTGTATCCAGGCATGGCGTGGATGTGGTCGCTGACAATCCCCGGCTATCTCGTTGCCGCGGCGATCTTTGCCGGGTTCCATGCAGTCGCTGCCCTGGTGTCACCTCACGGTCCGTGGCGGGTGATCGCCAGACCTGCCGCACACACCCTCGCCGAAGCGCTACGCCTCGTGTTCCCGTTCGGTGGCGTTCCCCTGGCCACGCTGCCAATCGGCCAGGCCGCAGGACCCCTGGCCGGCGTCGTGCGACTTGGCGGAGTGATCCTGCTGACATGGGTGGTGTTCCAGATCGGGTTCGCGCTCGCGGGCCCCTCACCGTTCGTGCCACAGCTGGCGCGTAACCGCGGACGGCGCAACCAGGGCGAGTGGCATGGAGCCATTGGGCTCGCGGCAGCGATCGTGTGCGTGGTCATTGCCGGCACCGTGGCCGCTACCGGAACCAGCGCAGGACTACCCCCAACGCTTCGGGTTGCGATCGTCCAAGGCGGTGGACCACAAGGCACTCGGGCCGTCAATTCCAGCGCTCGCGAGGTGGTCGAGCGCCATCTCGCGGCAACTCGAACCATCCAACGGGGTGAGGCCGACCTCGTGGTCTGGCCGGAGAACGTCATCGATGTCGCCTCACTCGCCAGCAGTCAGGAACTCGCCGAGGTGACCGCCGAGGCCGCGCGCATCAACGCGCCATTTGCGGTCGGTGTCACAGAAGATGCGCCCGACGATCACTTCCTCAACGCCCAAGTCGTCGTCACACCAGGCGGACAGGTCGTGTCGCGATACGAAAAGGTTCACCGCGTTCCGTTCGGCGAGTACATGCCATTGCGTGGCCTGCTGCACGCGCTTGGCGCGCCGACGGATCTGGTGCCGCGCGACGCGGTCGCCGGCACAGGGCCGGCGTATCTCGACATCCCGGTCGCTGGGGCACAGGTCCGCGCTGCGACGGTCATTTCGTGGGAAGTGTTCTTCGGGAACCGAGCCGCCGATGGGGTCGACCATGGCGGCACGTTCATCATCAATCCGACGAATGGGTCGAGCTACAGCGGCACGATCCTGCAGTCGCAGCAGGTCGCGTCGTCGCGGCTGCGGGCAATCGAGAACGGGCGCTGGGTTGTGCAGGTTTCACCCACCGGCTTCAGCGCGTTCGTGTCTCCCGACGGTGATGTGTTCGACCGAACTGCCGTCAGCGAACAGAGCGTCATCACCAGAACGATCTCGTTGAAATCCGGACGCACCTGGTATTCCCGTCTTGGTGATACACCGGTCGTGCTGCTGACCCTGATCGTGTTGCTCGGATCGTGGATCGTTCCCGGAAGGGCATGGCTCGAGCAACGACGACTCACACTTCCAGTAATACCGTGACGGGGCCATCGTTCACCAGCGACACCTGCATCTCCGTACGAAATCGCCCGGTAGCGACGGTTGCTCCCGAGGCGCGCAGCTGATCGATCACGGCCTGCACCAGCGGCTCGGCGTGTTCGGGCCGCGCCGCGTTGATCCAGCTGGGGCGACGCCCACCACTGGTGTCGCCATACAGCGTGAACTGACTGACGATCAGCACCTCGCCGCCGATGTCGCTCACCGATCGGTTCATCACACCGTTGTCGTCGTCGATCACCCGCAGTCCCCAGATCTTGTCGGCCAGCTTGCGCGCCGTCGCCGGTGTGTCGGCATGGGTCACCCCCACCAACACGCACAAGCCCGCACCGATCTCGCCGGCAACCTCTCCGGCAACACTCACCGACGCTTGCGACACTCTTTGCACCAAGCCACGCATCGCCCGAGTCTGCCGTACAGAATGGGTCGGTGATCGAACTCCGAGCAGGATCAGCAAGTTGCACCGTCAGCGCAGCCGATGGCGGGAGGGTTGCGTCGCTGTGCGTCGACGGAGTTGATCTGATCGTCGGGCCCGATCCATCGCTACCGGCGGCCGGCTGGGGTAGCTATCCCATGGTGCCCTGGGCCGGACGCATCCGCCATGGTCGGTTCCGGTTCGATGGCATCGAGTATCAACTGCCGATCAACTTCGAGACGCATGCCATCCATGGGACGGGGTTCGAGCAGCCGTGGGAAGTGGTCGGTCACGATGCGCGGTCTGTCGCCCTGTCGTGCCGCCTCGCTTGGGTGCTGGGTGGAGAATCGGAGCAGCTGATCGAACTGCGCGACAACTCGTGCACATGCACGCTCGCCGTTCGTGCCGGCGATCGAGCGATGCCCGCTTCGATCGGTTGGCACCCCTGGTTCGTGAAGCCCGAGCGGGTCGATCTGCAGTTCGAGCGGATGTACCTGCGTGATGACGACTACATCACCGATGGACACACGGTTGCGCCGCCGCCTCCGCCGCCATGGGACGACTGCTTCGCCGGCCCTGTGGCCACACCACGTCTGTGGCTCGGTGGCCTAGAGGTGTCGATCACCAGCGACTGCGACTATTGGGTGGTGTACGACATGCCTGCTCATGCCACCTGCGTGGAACCTCAAACGGCGATACCCGATGCCTTCAACTTTGCGTTCGATCGTGGGGGTGCGATGCGACTGGAGCCCGGCGAAGAACTCCGTCGCACGATGACAATTGGCTGGGCGTGACCAGCGGCACCCCACGTTGCAACCGTGTGACGCTTACCAGTCGGTAACAACGCGCCGATAGCGTGGCGGTCCTATGTCTGCCGTCACCCCGGCTGGCGCCTCGGCACTCTCGCCCGACGCTCCCCTCTCGATCGCCTACTTGACCTACCGCGGCAAGCCGCATGTTGGTGGTCAAGGGGTGTACACGCGCCATCTCACGAAGGCACTGGTCGATCTCGGCCACACGGTCGAGGTCTTCGGGGGTCAGCCGTACCCGATCCTC
>JAYTZE010000253.1:0-7205 GCA_043742385.1 Ilumatobacteraceae bacterium | reverse complement strand
ACGTCCTCCAGGCGTCTGGAGCTTCCTCAATCGCTCGGTCGCCCGCACCGAATGCCTTGGTGGCGAGTGTTGCTTGCGTCGTCGCTTGCCGATCCTCGCGAGCCTCGCGGGGCAGCAGCAGTCGGCTGCCGCTACCCGCCCACGAGTCGGCATGCGCAAAGTGGATTCCACCTGAACCGTGACCAGCCATGGTGGACACCCACCGTTCGGCGCGCTCGTCGATCCCTGACATGGCTCGAAGGGTACCGTCAGGGCGCCGGGGTATCCTGGAAGGTCCTATGAGCGGGTTCGTCGATGAAGCGCAACTGAACGTACGCGGCGGCGATGGTGGTGCTGGCTGCGTGTCGTTCCGTCGGGAGGGTCCCGAGGCCATGGGCGGACCGAATGGTGGAGACGGCGGCAAGGGCGGAGATGTCTGGCTGGTTGCCGATCGCAATGTCGCCTCGCTGCTCGCGTTTCGAGATCACCCGCACCGCCGCGCCAAGGACGGGGTGCACGGCAAGGGCAAGGACCAGCACGGCAAGCGTGGCGAGTCGTTGGAGGTCGCGGTCCCTGAAGGCACCGTTGCCAGTGACTTGTACACCGGCGAGCTGCTTGCCGATCTGGCTAACGATGGCGATCGCTGGCTGTGCGCGGCCGGCGGGCGCGGTGGCCGCGGCAACGGCAAGTTCCTGTCGAACAAGCGGCGGGCGCCATCGTTCGCCGAACAGGGCGAGCATGGCCAGGATTGTTGGCTGAAGCTCGAGCTGAAGCTGATGGCCGACGTGGCACTCGTCGGCTTCCCCAACGTGGGCAAGAGCACCCTGATCAGCGTCATCAGCGCAGCCAAGCCGAAGATCGCCGACTACCCGTTCACCACACTCGAACCCAATCTCGGGGTTGTCAAGATCGACGAGCACACCGACTTCGTGGTCGCCGACATCCCTGGGTTGATCGAGGGGGCTAGCGAGGGCAAGGGTCTCGGGCATCAATTCCTGCGCCACATCGAACGTGCCCGTGTGTTGTGCGTCATGCTGGATCTCGCCGCCGTCGACGAGGTTTCACCGGAGGAACAGGAACGCATTCTGCTGCACGAGCTGGGCGAGTATCGCCCCGAGCTGCTCGAGCGTCCCCGTGTCGTTGTCGGTACCAAGGCAGACATCGCCGTTGCCGACTGGCCGGGCATGCGCATCTCCGCCGTGACTGGTGACGGCGTGCGCGACCTCGTCGGCCGGCTTGCAGCGTTGGTGCACGAGGCCCGCAACGAGCAGCCTGCGAACGCCGGGCTGGTCATCATCCGTCCCGATGCCGAAGGTGGCCGCGTCGAACGCGTCGGCGAGCACGAGTTCAGATTGGTCGGCCGACAGGTCGAACGCGTCGTGGCGCTGAACGACGTCACCACGCCCGAGGCGTTGTCGTACATCGACTTTCAGATGAAGCGCCTTGGCGTCCCGAGAATTCTGGCCCGCGCCGGCGCGCAGGATGGCGACATCATTTGGGTTGCCGGCTTCAGCTTCGAGTACCAGCAGGAGGCCTGAGTGCGACTGGTAGCCAAGATCGGAACGTCGTCGATCACCGACGCACTGGGAGTGATCGACGATGGTGTGGTCGATTCGGTGTGCGATCAGCTTGCGGCCCTTCGCGCCGGCGGCCACGAGGTCATCTTGGTGTCATCGGGCGCTGTCTCGGCCGGCGTTGCTGCGTTGGGGATGTCGGCCAGGCCTACCGACATGCCGACGTTGCAGGCCATCTCGGCTGCCGGGCAGAGCAGGCTGATGGGCACGTACAACCGGTCGCTGGCCCGGCATCAGTTGGTTGCCGCCCAGGTACTGCTGGTACCGAACGACTTCGTCGACCGTCGCCAGTACTTGCACGCCCGCCAGACACTCCTGCGCCTGATCGAATTGGGCTGTATCCCGATCATCAACGAGAACGACGCATTGGCGAGTCACGAACTTCGCTACGGCGACAACGACCGCATCGCTGCGCTCGTGGCCCACAACGTCAATGCCGACCTATTGGTGCTACTCACCGATACCCCCGGCCTGTTCACCGCCGACCCCAACACCGACCCAACAGCGGAGTTGATCCGCGAGGTCCGCGCCGACGACCCGTTGTTGATGGTGTCGGCCGGCGCCACAGGCTCGACGAGGGGCAGTGGCGGCATGGCGTCGAAGCTTGCCGCTGCGAAAATGGCCTCGTGGTCGGGTACGCGCGCGGTGATCGCCGCTGCGGATCAAGCCAATGTGCTGATCGACGCGGCTGCCGGCGATCTGGTGGGAACCACCTTTCAGCCGGGTACCCGTCGAGTCGCTGCCCGAAAGCTGTGGATCGGGTTTGCCAGTCAGGTCGACGGCGTGGTCAGCGTCGACGACGGTGCGCGTCGCGCGCTGGTCGAGCGTGGCACGTCGCTCTTGCCAGCTGGCGTGACTGCCGTGGCAGGAAGTTTCGACGAGGGCGACGTCGTCGAGGTGCGCGATACGTCCAATGCGCTCGTGGCAAGGGGCATGGTGCTGAGCGGTGCCGCGACGCTGCGCGGGATCATCGGCAAGCGCACCGGCGACCTGCCTTCCCATGTTGCTCACGAGGTGATTCATCGCGACGACCTCGTGCTGCTGACGTGAGGGCTAGCCAGTGGCGGGCTTGTGCTCTTCCTCGGCCGGTGCAGCCGCAACGGCCGGCGCCGTGGCAGGGGCATCGAGACCTAGTTCGGCGCGGAGTTCGCTGAGACGGCTGTGCGCCTCGACATTCGCGGTGGCCTGCTCGACTTCGAGAATGCGCGACTCCACCGACGTTTCTTGCAACTCGGATGATGCCTTGGCCTTGACGTAGCGCGCTTCGATCTTCTGCTGCACTTCGGTCAACGTCGGCACGTCGTCGCCCACAGTCTCTTGCAACTGCGTCATGGCCTTGTTCATCTCTTCTTGCATCTTGGCCTGCTCGAGCTGCGAGAGCAGCTTGTTCTTCTCGGCCAGCTTCTGTTGCAGGATGCGACTGTTCTGCTGAACTGCCGCCTTGGCCTGATCGGATGCCTTCGCCGAATCGAGGACCATGGTCTTCAGACCTTCGACGTCTTTTTCAACCTGGATCAATTGGTTGGCGATGGTCTCGGCGGCGCCGTTGTATTGAGCAGCCTTGGCCGCGTCGCCGGCCTTCTGGGCATCAGATGCCATCATCAAGGCCTGACGGGCGTTGGCGTTGAGCTTCTCGAGTTCGGCCATCTTGCTGTTGAGGCGCAGCTCGCTTTGCTTCTGATTTGCGATGACGTTGGCGGCCTGCTCCTTCAGCCGCCGGTGCTGGGCCTGTGCTTCGGTGAGTGCCTGCTCGAGCTGCACAGCCGGATCGGCGCGACTGTCGAAGTTGCGATTGAGTTTGGCGCCGAAGTACTTCCACCATTTCCGAAGAGCTTTGAACATGAGGGCAGATGCTAGTCGGCTGGGATCGAAGTCGGTGCTGGCCGCAGGTGGGACCGGACGTCGTCGAGCTCGGGTGATTGCAACACCAACAGCATCGCCACGTAGGTGACGGCGCCGACGATTGTCGACATCACCACGCGGACAATGGCTCCAGAACCCGAGTTGGCGCCGATCGATCCGGCGACGAGCCAGACGACTTCGGCCATCACGATCGAGGCAAGCGCCATTCGCCACAGGCTGCTCAGCACCGTTTGTTGCGGGAAGGCCGGCAGCTTGTAGCGGAGCACCTGCAGCGCCCACGTCGAGGCGAGCAGATACGAAAGCCCGAAGGCCGCGCCAAGGCCGAGGAGACCCCAGCGCCCGACAAAGATCAGCGCCAGCACGATGTTCAACAGGTTCTGCCCCACATTGATGACGAACGGCGTGCGTGCATCCTGGTGTGCGTAGAAGACCCGCAGCACAAAGAGATAGATCGAGAATCCAACCAGGCCGAGGGCGAAGCCGGCCAAAGCCCGCGACGTGTTGAGGGCGTTGTCGGCGGTGAACTTGCCGTGCTGGAAGGCTGCACCGACCACTGCCCGACGCAGCACGAACAACCCGAACCCGGCTGGCAGGGTGACGAGTGCGATGAGGCGGATTCCCAATGACGATCTGTCGAGCACCGTCTGCCGGTCGTGGTGCTTGATCGCACTCGACAACTCGGGCAGGAAGGTAGTGGCGATCGACACTGCCAGCAGTCCGTGGGGGAGTACGAACCACGTGAACGCCTTCGTGTATGCATCCTCGTCTCCCGATCCGCCGCGCAGCAGGTTGCGGATCACGATGATCGCAACTTGGTTGGCGGCTACAAAGCCCAACGCCCAACCCGACAACGACCGCATGCTCCTGACCGCCGGATGTCCGAACGCAGGAGTGAAGCGGAAACGCAGCTTGGCATGAGCCAACGCGGGCAACAACGCCAGTGCCATCACGGCGATGCCGATGGTCGCGCCGAGACCCAGTGTCCAGCGAAGCTTGTCGTTGTTGATGACATCGTCGAGCTGGGGAATGCGCTGGTCGACGGTGCCCGGCACGAGGAGCAGCGAGAGAATGATCGCCACGTTGGACAACGCCGGCGCCCAGGCCGCGGCGAAGAACCTGCGACGGGCGTTGAGTACGGCAGCACCAATGGCGTTGAGGCCATAGAAGAAGATCTGGACAAGGAAGATTCGGGCGAGCAACGTGCCGGCGGCGCGATATTGGCTGGCGTCGACCTCGCTGGAGGTGAGCAATGAGTACATCCGGAAGATCAGCGGTGCGGCCGCGACGGCGATAGCCGTGACCGCCGTGAGGACGATGATTGCGACAGAGATGACGGCCGATGTCGCCTCGTCGTCGTCGTCGTCGTGCAGACGCGTGAACAACGGCACCAGGGTGGCCGACAGCACGCCGCCGAGCAGCAGCTCGTAGATCATGTTCGGCGTCCCATTGGCCTGGTCGTATGCGTCGGTGACCGGCCCTTGGCTGAGGACGATCCCGAGCACCGCGACCCTGGCCAAGCCAGTGATACGCGAGACAGCCGTGCCCGCCGCAACGGTCACGTTCGATCGCAGCAGGCTGCTCACGGCGATGTGGATGCCTGTCCTGTGCTACCGGGGTGTTGGTCGTTGATGTCGTCGACAGCGAGACGCAGCGATTCGAGCTGCGTGACGACGTCGTCGACCGCGCTACCCAGATCGCTGGTCGTGTCGGCGCCGACGCTGACCTCCGCGGCCTGAGCAACGAGTTCGCCGAGGCGAGTGCTCAACAACCGCAGGCGCTGATCGGTGTCGTCGCGCGTTGCCCGAATTCGCTGCGCCGAATCGAGCTGCGCCTGCAGCGACGTCCTGGTCGATTCGTCCGTCGAAGCGTCGAAGCGACGTTGCAGCGACGGACCATCGAGGCGAGTGAGCGCCGCGTCGAGTTCGTCGCCGCGTTTGGCGATGAGCCAGCACTCCTCGACGCCGCGTTGTACCTGTCGGGTGATCGATTGCATGTTCGAACGCAACGGCCCGGCCGGCATTTCGCCAACGATCTCGGTGTAGCGCCTTTGCGTTGTCTGCGCCGCACTGATGTGTCGACGCCAGGGCTCACTGAGCACGAACGGGTCGATGGCGATCGATCGTTGTGCGGGCCGTCGTCGGCGCAGCACGACGGCGAGCGCGACAATTGCGGCGGCGATGACGGCCACGATGGTTGCGGTCATGGCCTAAGCCTCATGGCGAGCAGGGTAATCGCTGGTTACGCATCGACCTGGGCGATGTCAGCCGCGGTCAGAGTCGTGAGCTGTTCGTCGCTGGGATCGCTGAGCGGCGCGACCCGCTGCGCCTGATGGGAGATGGCGGTTTCGAACAGGTTGCGCACGAAGCGAGCATTGCCAAATCCGCGTGTGCGCGGCTCGGCGCTGATGAAGTGGCGCACCCGGGCGAGCGCGTCGTCGGAGCACGAGTACTGGCTCCGGTCGCCGAGCGCCAGGAAGATATCGACCAGCTCGTCGTCGGTGTAGTCGGCAAACGAGATCGTGCGCGTGAAGCGGCTCTTCAGGCCCGGATTGGCATCGATGAAGTCGCCCATCTCCTCGGTGTATCCGGCGGCGACGATGGCGAGGTCATCGCGGTGATCCTCCATGAACTTGACCAGTGTGTCGATCGCCTCGCGTCCGAAGTCGTTGTCGCCTCCCCGTGCCAGCGCGTAGGCCTCGTCGATCAACAACATCCCACCGAGCGAGGCCTCCAACGCTTCGAGAGTCTTCAGCGCGGTCTGGCCAACGAATCCGGCGACCAGCTTCGAACGGTCGGTTTCGACAAGGTGACCCTTCTCGACAACGCCGACGGCGCGGTAGATCTGGCTGAGCAAACGCGCCACTGTGGTCTTGCCGGTTCCAGGATTGCCGCTGAAGACGAGGTGGTGACTGGTCTCGATCACCGGCAGACCCCGCTCGGCGCGTATTTGTTGCACTTGCAACATGCTGGTGAGTCGGCGGACCTCGGCCTTGACATTGGCGAGGCCGATCAATGCGTCGAGCTCGGCCATGACGTCATCGACGGACCGTGCCGGTGGGAGAGTTGAGTCCGGAACGGCTGCGGTTGATTCCGACGTTGCGTTCGCCTTGGCGACTGGTGTTGTGGCGGCCGGCGTGGCCCGTTGCGGGGTCGGGTCTGGTTGTCCGGGACGAGGCACGCCGGCAGCGTCGATGGCTTGCAGCAGCCGGGTGCGATAGGCATCGATCGCATCCAACTCGCCTGCAGACGGAACGAGGTCGGTCGCCGCGGTGACATGCGCCAACCGCATGGCCAATTCGTAGTAGCGATTGCTGCGGCGCGTGCTGTGTCGGTGGTCGGCTTTGACCAGCAGGTCGAACAACACACTCGGCTCGGCGAGCCATTCGTCGCGCCTGCTGAACAGATCTGTCTGGCGGACGTGTGACGCGCTGGTGAATAGCGGCGGGTCGAGCAATGGACCGACCGAATCGAGATAGGCGTCGAGTTCGCTGTCGGTCAGCCGGCCGTCGGCGGCAATGATGGCGGCGACCAGATTGCTCGCCTCGATGACCGCGTCGGCGGTATGCGCTGCAGGGTCCTTGCCGCTCAAGGCGCCGAGTTCGTGGCTGATGCCGATGACGAACTCGGCGACATCTCGTTCCATCGGGTTCGGCATGGGATCGCAGGCTACGCCGGGACCCGCCCACCCTTTCGCAGCAGCGATCGATAAGTTGCCGTGAGATGAAGGTGCACCGATCGTCAATCCTGCTGAGCACTCTGTTGCTTGGCGCCGTGCTGTCGGCCGGATGTG
>JAYTZE010000252.1:0-1766 GCA_043742385.1 Ilumatobacteraceae bacterium | reverse complement strand
GATCGCCGACGGATACAAGATCGACGGCGCTCACTTCACGGTCAACAGCGGTGACCAGATCGTCAAGGTGCAGATGAACCCGCTGCCGTTGCCTTCGGTGACCGTGCGCGTACAGGTCTTCAACGACAACGCTTCGACCAACGGCCAGTTCGACGGTGTGCCCGAGACCAACGTGCCGGCCAACGGACCGGGCAATCCCGGGCCCGACGCCCCCGAGCGAAACAACATGGAGGGCTTCACTGCCCAGATGAGCGACATCGCCGGCGAGGTCAACTTCGACGTGTACGGCAACCCGCTGTGCACCGAGTACCAGACGAACCTCGCGGGTGAGATGCTCTTCGACGGCGACGGCGGGCCGCTCCCGATTGTGCTCGGCAACTCCGGCGCGACTGGCGGCCAACTGGCAGGCGGCACCACGCAGTGCATCTCCGACAGGGAAGGCACGATCACCATCCCGAACGTCGGCCCCAACCGCTATGCGGTCAAGGTCATTGCTCCCGACCCGCAGAACGCTGCGGAAGCCGGCAAGCCTTGGATTCAGACCACCACCCTCGAGGGCGGTCACGACTTCGACACCTGGAACATGGAAGGCGCCACCGGCTACGACACCGAGTTGATCGTCGGCGGCGAAGCCGTGCCCTTCGTTCATTTCGGTTTCGTCCAGCAACAAGACGTGCTCAACACCCCGACCGTGACCGGCAAGATCAAGGGCCGGGTCATGATCGGGCGCAGTTATGTCGCCCAGACGACCGGTCTCCCCAATCCAGGCCGCATCTGGGGCGGCGGCACCAGCACGACACACGAAGCGCCGGTCGAAGACGGTTGGGTTTCACTGGCCTGCTTGGCAGGTTGTATCGGCAACACCGATGAGGCTCAGGTGGTGCAGCGCGCCAACCCCGACGGCACGTTCCAGATCGACAACGTCCCCAACGGCACGTACACCCTCACCATGTGGGACGAGTCCCAGGTTCGATTGCTCGATTTCGTTCAGGTCATCGTCAAGAACGGCGGCACGGTCGACGTCGGCTTGTTCCCGTTGGCCGGCTGGTTCACCGACCTTCAGGGAACGGTCTTCCTCGACAGGAACGCCAACGGCAAGCGCGACGGTGTCGGCACCCCCGACGAGGAGCCGGGCGTGCCCGAGTTCGGTCTGACATTGCGGACCCGGGTGAATACGCTCAACGACCAGGGCCAAGCCAGTGCGCTGACCGGTCCTGACGGCGAATGGTCGATGGCGGCCTACCCGCTGGGTCAGTTCCTGATCCTCGAGGCCTACCACTCCGGATATCACACCACCGGCGCCACCTGGAAGCTCAACAACGAGACCACCTCGGTGACCCACACCACCGACCAGGTCGACTGGAACGTGCTCAACATCTTCGGCCTCGGCGGCACCTTTGACGTCGGCGTGCTGCCGTATGCGCCGAACGCCAACGGCGGCATCGTCGGCACGGTCAGCTACGACGTCACCCGCAACGAATTGAACCCACGTAACGCAGCCGCGGAGGACTGGCAGCCGGGCGTGCCCAACGTGACCATGCAGCTGTGGGTCCCGCAGACGGACGTCAACGGCAACCACCTACTCGCGGCGAATGGTGCTTTGAGGCAGTTTGGCGCCGGCGGTTGCGAACGTCCGGAGACCGAGTACGGCACCATCGATGAGCTTGGCGTCGGCTGCGATCCAATGCCCGGCACACAGCAAACCGAGAGCTGGACTCGCCCGACGGGTTGTACCGCTCGCACCGCCGATGGCACCCCGGCCTACA
>JAYTZE010000251.1:0-3697 GCA_043742385.1 Ilumatobacteraceae bacterium | reverse complement strand
ACGGGGTCAGTAGTGCGTTGGCCGCCTCTGCCTTGCACGACAGTGTGATAATGCCCTCGAGGCGGCGGGTTGTCGGACTGTGAATTGGTGCACCGACGCACGCAAATGGAATGAGTGCGTCGGCGAAGTGCTCGGGACCGACAATCAGCTGTGCACGCCCCAACTCGGCGACCGTGCCAATGCCGTTGGTGCCAACGAGATCCTCCGGGGCACCGAAGCCGGCATCAGAGCAGATCCGATCCAGGGCCGGCATTATCGACGGGTCAGCGACCCACCTTTGGACGATGTTGGCATCGCGGTCTGCGAGGAGCACGCCTGCGTGGAGTCCTGCAAGGCTCTCAGCGAGACCTCGGAGCACGGGCTCGGCGGCGGCGAACAGACGGCCCGCCGCAACGAGGTCTTCTTGATACGGCAGCGACTTCACGTCCGGTTGGGCGCCGAACGCGGCAGACCTTCGCCACGAAGCCAGGATTTCGGGGCGAACGACTCTGCTCAACGACTCACTGACCACCCCTGTTTCGAAAAGCTCAGTACGGGCTCGATGCACCTGCTTGGCGTTCACGATCATGGAGACCACTGTCGCCTTCCCCCTCGTTGAGATCTAGCCGGACTTCTGCGCCAAATCACCAGAATCTGTATCGTTCTCGCAACGCAAGAGTACAACGTGTGTCATATTGCGACACGGCCGGAGGCGTCCGGCCCGTCAATCGGCATGCGATTCTCACATTGGCACACCCCTCGGGGCGGGGCGCATCGCAATGTTGCGAAGAACGGCCACGTCGGCACGTTCGCGTTCGCAGCACATCTCATGTGCGGTGAGAGGGGTCACAATATGGAAACCACCCTTCGGGGCCTCAACCTCGGCAGCTTCGGGCTCCCGATGTCGGCGCTCTTGGACGCCCCACAGTATGAGGGCGTGTGGCATCAATGCCCGGCACTGGCGTACATCATCGAGCATCCTGACGGGCTTGTGCTGTTCGAGACAGGGTTGTCGGAACATGCAGCCGACGAATGGCTACCGGAGTGGCTGGCCGGGGTGGACTTGACGACCGTGCTACCGGAGCACCGACTCGAGGCACGGCTGAAGCAGATCGGACTCGGACCTGAGGATTTCCGCTACGTCGTACTTGGCCACCTGCACACCGATCATTCAGGCGGTGCGCGCATCTTCAAGGACGCGGGTGTCGAGATGGTCGTCCACGAAGCCGAGTACAAATACGTACGAGACATGCCTGAGCAGGCCGCCAAATTCTTCAACAAGGTCGATATCGAGGTACTCGAGCACGTGTCATTGACGACGATCAGCGACTCCGAGTACGAGCTGCTGCCAGGTGTTCGCCTGGTTCATCTTCCTGGCCACACACCGGGGCTGATGGGTATGGTGATTGATCTGCCTCATTCGGGAACGGCGATGCTGACCACCGACGCGATGTACCGCCATGAAACCTTCCACACAGGTATCGGCTCACAGACGGTATGGGATGCTGAACATTGGCGTGAATCTCTGGAGAAGATACGGCGGCTTGGCACTGAGCACGAAGCCATGATCTTCCCCGGCCACGACGGCGAAGCAATAAAGCAGTTCGCGACGCGCACCGAACTCAGGAGATTCGAGTTCACACCTGACTTCTCGTACAGCTGAGCAATCATGAAACTCGACGGACGTGTTGCGCTCATCACCGGCGCAGGTTCGGGGATGGGACGGGCGATGGCGATGCTGTTTGCTGAACATGGCGCGGCAATTGGTGCAGTCGATCTGGATGTGACGAGTGCACGATCAACGGCGGATGCTGTTGGCGCCGCCGGCGGCAGCGCCATCGCAGTGCACTGCGACGTTGCCGACGGCACTTCTGTCGAACGTGCCGTCGCCGAAGTGGTCGATGCGCTCGGTGGGGTGAGTCTTTTGTGCAACAACGCCGGCATGCTCGACGACTACGCCCCGTTGCTCGACACGAGCGAAGAGCTGTGGGACCGGATCATCGACGTCAACTTGAAAGGGATGTTCCTCTGTGCCCGCGCCGTGCTGCCACATATGATCGGCGGCGGCGGTGGCGTGATCATCAACACTGCGTCGATCGCCGGCATTGTCGCCGGTGCTGGCGGCACTGCCTACACAGCGTCCAAGCACGGTGTGATCGGCTTGACCCGTCAGATCAGCCTCGACTACGGCTCACAAGGCATTCGAGTCAATGCCATCTGCCCAGGCGCGGTGGAAACCGGCATGACCAAGGCGATTCTCGATTCGGGCGACGCTGCGGTTATGGAGGCCGTGAGGTCGGTGCCGGCAGGTCGGCATTCGCAACCCGAGGAGATCGCCAACCTTGCGCTGTTCCTGGCGAGCGACGAATCGTCGTTCATGCACGGAGCGGCCGTGGTTATCGACGGCGGCTGGACAATTCGCTAGGTCGGTTCATGTGGCTGCAAACCGACCGTCTGCAACCCTGACAGTGCGGCCGACCCATTCGACTTCGGTCGCAGATTTCATGACCGCGTGGTCGCGAGAGTTCGTCCAGCCCCGTGCTCCATCTTCGTAGCGAACAAGAGCGATCGCTCGCGACGGACCACCTCGGCCGTATTCGACTGTGATGCCGTCAACGACGGCAAGCCCACATGCATCTGCGGCGGCCAGCGGCCGCGACACGCCGCTGGGGCCATGCTCGAGGATCTGACAATCTCCCGAGGGTGCAGTCGACGAGAAGGCGCCGAAGGCGTGCTTCGATGCGAAGCCCCCGTTCGCTTGGACGACACCGATGCTTCCAGGATCCGAGCGAAGGTGCTCGATCATGCCGATCAGGCCCTCGCCGGCCGCGAAATTGATCGGTGCGCCGGCAAATCCGAGGCCACCCGTGACTGTGAGCGTTCTGTCGAGGCTGATGCCAAGAGCTTCCGCCGTCAGCGTGACCATTGATGGGTAGCAGCAATAGAGGTCGAAGTGCGCAACACGATCGATACCACCGATTGCAGCGGCTAGAGAAGCGCAGGTGCCCCGAAGACCCGGAGTCTCGGCAACGTCGAAGCGTTCCGCCAGCGTGGCAGTGTCTCTTCCTTGGCTGTAGGCATGGGCGTAGACGCGTTTGGCCGTAGCGACACCAAGGCGGTCGGCAGCGGCGTGACTGCACATGAAAATCGCCCCCGCGTGGTCAACGGTGTTGTTCGCACACATCGCCTTCGTGTAGGGCCAACTCACCATTCGATTCGTTCGGCTTGGTTCACGAATGTCGCTGGCTGACATAGCACCGTTCGCCGCGTGGGGGTTCGTTGCCGCGACCTGCGAGTAGGCGGAACAGATCTTGGCCGAACGGTCTCGGGCCTCGTCGAGCGATTCACCTCGCCGAACTCGCAGCGCGCTTTCAAGCACTGCGTAGGCGTTTCTCGGGAGGTCGCCGCCGCGATCGACGGCGGCCCCGTCGCCCATCACGAGAGGGTCCCCCCAGAACTCGTCCGGGCTCGCGCTCTGATCGTCACTCCGCACCGCCTGTCGCCCGCTGCGGGCCAGGGCCCGGCGCGTCGCGTTCGTTTCACCGCCGATCATGACGGCGACTTCTACCTCTCCGCCCTGGATCCTTTCGGCGATCTCCGCGCACAGCTCAACCGGAACCTGGCCCCCGAAATCGGTCAACAGCGTTCGACCAGGGTTCACGCCGAGACGATGCGCGACCAGCTCCCCCGGGTTTCGGTAGCTCCAGAGGCCTCCGAC
>JAYTZE010000250.1:0-1768 GCA_043742385.1 Ilumatobacteraceae bacterium | reverse complement strand
CGTCGGCCGGCACATCGCCTCCGTGGTACTACGCCATCGTCGGCCTCGTCGCGCGCGCGATGTCGACTGGCAATGGCGTGTTGGCCTACCGGATGGCGACGGTGCTGCTGTGCGCCTTCGTCCTCGGCTATGCCGTGACGCGTGGACGGCGCTGTGGGGGCAGTGGATGGCTCGTGGTCGCGCTCACACCGTCGGCATGGTTTCTGTTCGCTGTGGTCGGCACCAGCGGCATCGAGATCGCGCTCGTCACACTCGCACTCGCCGAGGCAGTCGGTCGGTTCCACAATCGTTCCGCCGAGAACTCGTCGCTCGCCCGTGTCACGGTGCCTCTGGCGATCTGTCTGTTGCTTCGTCCCGCTGCGTTGATCGACGTCATCGTGGTCGCACTCGTGCTGCTACCAACGCTGCGCCGACCGGTCACCAAGCGAGACATGGCGATGATCGCGTTGCCACTTGTGCTCGCCGGCGCTGCCACGTTGGCCTGGAACCGGTGGACGGGACTGGTCGTCAGCGACCGGAGAACGGCCGACAGCTACTCGCTCGTCACGGCACTCCGTCGGTCGCTCGGCGGCATCCCCACGACTGCCCATCAGACGGTCGGCGCGCTCGGTTGGAACGAGTTCTACGCTCCGACCATTGCCCAACTGGTGTGGATCGCAATGTTGGCGTTCGCGGTGTACCGGGTTGTCGTGCAGACGCGCGAACGTTGGTGGCACGTTCGCTGGGCCGTCGCCGCATTGCTCCTGCCAACGCTGATCGAGGTCATCGTGCATCGTCGCATCGGCGGGATCTGGCAGGGGCGGTATTCGATCCCATTCGCCGTAGCGGGCGTGGTCTACGCCGCCCGCACCGCACCGCCAGCACGAGCCGTCATGCGCTGCATCGTGATCGCTGCCTCGGCCGCCCAGGTGCTGACGTTGTGGCACACGCTGCGCCGCTTCATGGTCGGCCTCGACGGTTCTCTCACGCTGCAGCACGCGCAGTGGCAACCCCCGTTGAACCCGTGGCTGTTGCTCGTGGTCAACGGCGCAGCGATGGCCTGGCTCGCCGTGGTCGCGCTGGGTGCTCAGCGCGGCGTGAGTTCGACAGCAAGGTGAGATACAGGGGCACAATTCAGCTCAATCCACCGCAGTTCGGATCGGGTTCTCGTCCATCCGAGTGTTTCCGTACACCCCGGGTGGGCAGCACACACTCCGAGGAACTCAGCGCGGCGTCAGTCGAGCGTGAGGGCGATGTTGATCGTCTGCAGCATGGCGTTGACGTCCTCGTCTCGTTCGTCAGCGCGCATCGTCGCTTCCAGGTACCACGACCGGGCGACGTCGGTGTGGCCGCTGTCGCGAAGGCCGGCGGCAATGTTGATCGCCACCTTCGGCTTCCATTCGTTCACGACGTTCGGATGCTCATACATCGCGTAGAGGATCTCCAGCGCCTGCTCGTAGAGGCGGGACATGAGCAACTGCGCGGCGAGGCCGAACATCGCTCGCAGTTCATCGGGCGTCGACGTCGGCGAGACCGTAGCGGCTGTCACCGGTGCCCGAGCCTCGCGGACCTGCTCGAGCAGGCGCTCGACAAGGTCGCGTTGTGTGTCGTCGATCGGGCGTCCGAGGGCCTCGATCGCCCACGACTCGGCGTACTCGAGATTGCCGGCTTGGTGGTGGCCGCGGGCCATGATGGACGATGCCATGGCCTGTTCGGCGTCGCTGATATCGGGGTGCTCGTAGGCCAGGAAGGCCTGGCCGAGGGCCTCGTTGACGTCGCCTCCCGCCAG
>JAYTZE010000249.1:0-3700 GCA_043742385.1 Ilumatobacteraceae bacterium | reverse complement strand
TCGCGGGCGCAGAGCCGGCAACGGTCTGCGGATGCGTCGAGAGGTGGATGCGAAGCGAGCCCGAGCTCACGTCGATCTCGGTCCAATCGGAGCGTTCGAAGGCATCGACGACTGCCTTGATTGCGTCCAGGTCACTGCTCACCGGATATTCATCCTATGTCTCGGGCTGCTCTCGGCTTGTATTGTGCTCACCACGACGTGAATCCGCGGCTCTGCGACCCGGATTCAACGCCCTCGACGATTCCAAACATTGGAGGTCTCGCCATGAGCGTGACGACACAGGCAATCGAAAGCATCCGGGCGATGATCGCCGACGGCAGGCTCGAACCCGGCGACCGGCTTCCGCCGGAGCAGGAGCTGGCGGAACAGCTTGGTCTCTCACGAGGTTCGCTCCGCGAGGCGGTGCGAGCGCTCGCTCAGATCAAGGTGTTGGATGTCCGTCGCGGCGACGGCACGTATGTCAGGAGCCTCCAGCCCAGCGACCTGCTTTCGGGGATGGTCTTCGCGCTCGAGCTGGTTCAGGCCCGTGGCCTCGACGAGGTTCTCGAGGTGCGTCGCTTGCTGTTCCCACCCGCTGCGGGACTCGCGGCCCAGCGCGTCACGATGGGGCAGCTCAAGGCGATGCGCTCGATCATCGACGAGCTCGAGGTTGTCGTCGACTCCGAGAGGATCGCCGAGCTGCACCGAGAGTTCCAAGGCATCGTGGCCGACGCAACGGGGAACGAGTGGCTCAGTTCGATCCTGCACACTCTCCAGATCGAGGGCGAGCACGTGCGCCGGGCGTGGCTGAACTCGGATCCGGCTATGCGCGAGGTCGCGATCGCTCACCAGAAGCTCATCCTCGACGCGCTCGAACGCCGAGACTCCGAGATGGCGCGATCCATTGCGTTGATCCAGGTCGACGCGCGCAGAAGCTGGTTGGAGCATCTTCGGGCGCAGCCGATCGATATGGACGCCGAGCAACTGCCCATGGCAGCCGGCTGAAATGTCGGCGCCGCGACTCGAGGGAACACCGAACTTTCGCGACCTCGGCGGTCTGCCAACCGTTGACGGTCGGGTCACCAGGCATGGCGTCCTGTTCCGCAGCAGCGCGCTCGAGGAGCTCAGCTCTCGAGATGTCCGTCTCCTGATCGACGACATCGGCCTTCGAACGGTCATCGATCTGCGCTCTGCCGACGATCGCGAGAGCGCTCAACCGTTGCTCGGCACGCCGGTTCGGTACATCAACCTGCCCATCTCTCGAGGAGGACCAACCACCAGCCTCGAGCGCCCGATGGGTGCCGACGGGCGCGTCGACATGCCGCGCATCTATCGGATGTACATCGATGTGTCGGCCCCGTCGATCAGCGAGATCATTGCTGAACTCACATCTGGTGCGACGCCCGCCGTGTTTCATTGCGCGGCCGGCAAGGATCGGACCGGGGTTGTCGCCGCCATCCTGTTGTCAGCCGTCGGCGTAACGCGCGATGCCGTGATCGCAGACTTCATGGACACCGAGCCTGCCCTCGGCGACATCATCGCCTATCTTCAGCGGCGGCCGGCGTACGCCGACGTCGTGCTCCGGTTTCCTCCCGGCACGATGGATGTCGACCCGAAATTCATGAGCGATTTCCTCGACGATGTCGAGCGAACATACGGCGGGATGTCAGCGTGGCTCACCGAGCACGCTGGGGTGACGGCCGAATCCATCGTGAGGCTCGAACAACTGCTCGTCGAGCCGCGCACCTAGTCAACGAGCGACGGCACGCTCGGACCAAAAGGCGACGAGGCCCTCGCCGACGAGCCGAGGGTTCTCGAACATCCACCAGTGCCCCAGACCCTCGAGCGTCAGGATCTCCGCACCGATGCGCTCGGCCACATCGAACACCATGTCCGGTGGAACGTATGGATCGGCAGTCGCGTTGAGCAGAAGCGACGGTCGTCGATCGGCTGCGGCGAGCTGGTCACCGAGCTCACGCATTTCCGGCTGTATTGCCGAGCGGTACACCTTCAGGATGGCCTGGCCCATCTCGGCGTCGAGGTGGTCGGCGATGTTGGCCGCCAACGTCGCCGGTATCCGGAATGCCGCTTCGATCTGACGACCGTCGAGTGCGATCATTGCGGCGATCGACTGCTCGCCTTCGCCCGCTGTTTGCCAGATCTGGGCGGCGCGATGCCACTGGTAGCCCGGGTGAACGAGACCGGCACAGTCAGCGGCCCACGAGCGCAGTAGATCGGGACGCGCTGCGGCGACGGCGTACACGTGACCTGCTCCCCAGTCGTGCCCGACCAGGTCGACGGGGCCGTCAAGCGTCTCGATCTGGCCGATGAGCCAGTCGCGGTGGTCCAGTCTGGTTCCGCCGAACCCTTCGGGAACATGGGCGCCGAACCCGGGCGGCGACAGCAGGACGATGTCGTCGACGCCATGTCGCTCGAGCTCGGAGACCAGCTCGGACCACACGAACGTGGTCTCCGGATTCCCATGCACGAACACCTTGGTCATGACATCCTCAGGCTCATATACCGAGACGGCTCGACTCGCGGTGACCCCGAAGGGTCCCGTGAGCCGAGCCGCCGTTCGGAGTTGTTCTCAGCCGGGGGCTTTTCCTGTTGCCAGGTCGCTGACGTCTTCGAAATCTGTCGTCAGCGGCACGACCTTGCCCTGCTCGAGCTTGCTGAACACCACGCTGCGGTTGAACAGTCGCTGGTATCCCTCCAGCCCGTCGGTCCATTCCTTCGTGAAGTCGAGCACAGGCACCATGCCGTTCAGATCGAGCTTGGTCGTCGCTGTTGCTGCGTCGAAGAACGACTCGGCCGTGATGTCACCATCGATCGTTTCGGCGATCTGGGTGAATGCGACGAATGCCGCCCAGGTGCCCATGCCACCGAGGCTGTTGTAGTCGAGTGCGGTGGTGTCGAGCCCGGCCTCGTCGAGGGCCTTGCGGTACTCCGCCCATGGCTCCGTGGAGATGTCGGGGTACATGCCGGCGATGATGTCGCCGTCGGTCGCTTCCTCGGAACCCTTGGCCGACACCTCGTTGAGGTTGCCCTGGGGTCCGTACTGGCGGGCGGTCGTACCCGACTGCTTCCAAGCGGTGTTCCATGTCGTGTACGGCGTCTCTGAGATGACGCCGATCACGCAGTCGGCACCTCCACCGGTGGCCTGGGCGACCTCGGCCGAATAGTCCTGCGAGGTCGGCGGCAGGATGACCTCTTCACCGAATGTCATTCCCAGCGCCTTCATCGCGTTCTCCATGGGCGGGATGAAGATCTGGGCACCGTCGATGATCACCGCGTTGATCGCCTTGCATCCATCCTTCACGGCTTGAGACACGGCACCAACTGCGTACATCGGCTGGTTACCGATGGGGAACGAGTCGGGGCTGGTCAGCTCCGAGGGTGTGATCGGGCAGCACGGCCCGAACCACGTGATCTTGGACTCGGCGATCACCGGAACGATGCTCTCGGCGAAGAAGGTGAATGAACCCACCACCGAAACCATCTTTTCCTCGACGGCCTGTCGGGCGCATGTCGTCGCGACGGCCGGGTCGAACTGCTCGTCACACACCGTGACGTCGAGCGGTCGGCCGGCGATACCGCCGCGGGCGTTGATGTACTTCTCGTAGGCCTCCGCGGTGTTCGCGATGTTCTGATACGTCGGTCCCGCTGCGTTCAGTGTCGTGACCGTCATCACCTTGAGCGGATCGCCGGTCGGCGCTGC
>JAYTZE010000248.1:0-3701 GCA_043742385.1 Ilumatobacteraceae bacterium | reverse complement strand
ACGGCGTTACCGGCGTGATGATCCGCCATGCCGACGATGCGCGTGACGCGGCACGTGCCTTCGAACGGCTGCTCGATGACCCAGCCCTACGACGCACCATGGGGGCTGCTGGTCGACAGCGAGCGGTCGAGGAGTTCTCGTACGATGGTCTCGCCAAGCGGCTGGCCGCTTCGTTGGGCGCCCTGGCATGATGGCCAGCCGATGACGAACGACCGCGCGAACCAGCTCGGCGCCCGCATCGTTCGACTCGACCTGATCGGGACCGCGGTGTTCCTGGTCGCACTCGCTGTCGCCGTACCGCTGAGATCCCAGCGCTTTGCGCAGTTCCTGATCGGCGGTGTCTCGATGGTGCTGTTCGCCATCGGTGTCGCCACGACACTGTGGGCGTATACGCGCGCTCTCGAGCGCTCTCGGATCCAGGAAGTCGGCGTCGCCAATCTGTTCCTACTGACTGGTGACACAGCGCCAAAGCCGGTTGGCCGTGCCATGTCGTTGGCGCTGGTTGTGCAGGTCGTCGCGGCCATTGGCGGAGCGTGGATCGGCGTCGTCGGCCTCGACCAGGGTCAGCTCAACGCACTTGCCTTCGGTGTGCTTGTGCCGATGTTCGGCATCGGTATGAACGGGGTCTGGGCGGCTCGGCACGGCTCGTACGGCCCTCGAGTCGGCACTGCGGTGTCTCCGATCGATCACGAGATCGACTAGAACAGAGCAATGGCCGACACAGCGTCACAGACCACGACGATTGCTGCTCCACCTGATCGCGTGTGGGCGATCGCTGCCGACGTCGAGCGCTATCCGGAATGGGCGAAGGACGTCAAGGATGTCGTTGTGCGTGCTCGCGACGACCAGGGTCGCCCGTTAGAGGTCGAATTCAGGGCATCGGCGCTAGGGCGCAGCACTCACTACACCCTGAGCTACGACTACAGTGACGCCCCCGCGGTGCTGGCTTGGAGCATGCTGCGTGGCGACATCATGCGCACGATCGACGGTGCGTACCACTTCTCGCCGACGCCCGACGGTGGCACCGAGGTGCGCTACGACCTGATCATCGATCTCGTCGTGCCGCTTCCAGGGTTCGTCAAGCGCCGGGCCGAGGTGCGAATCCTCAACACGGTACGCGAGCTGAAGGTTCGCGCCGAGTCGTGAGCCAACGCCGCATCGGCATCGACGTCGGTGGCACGAAATGCCTCGGGGTTGTGCTCGACGAATCCGGCGACGTCATCGAGGAGCAGCGCCGGCCGACGCCTCCGGGCACCGAAGCCTTCGTTGACACACTTGCCGAGCTGGCCGGCGCGCTCGGGGTGACGGATTCACTGGGTATCGGGGTGCCTGGCATGGTCACTCGCTCGGGAGTGATCAAGGCGTCACCGAACCTGATCGACATCAACGATTTCGAGGTCGGCCGAATGCTGTCCGAGCGCCTCGGCTTCCTGGTCGAAGTCGGCAACGACGCCACCTGCGCGGCAGCCGCCGAGTGGAAGGTTGGCGTTGCTCGAGGCATGACCGACATGGTGATGGTCACCCTCGGTACGGGCATAGGCGGAGGAGTGGTGGCCGGCGGTCACCTCATTCGCGGTGCCAACGGCTTTACGGGCGAGATCGGTCACATGGTCGTCGACCCCGACGGACTGCCGTGTCCGTGCGGGCGCCGCGGATGCTGGGAGCGCTACGCGTCGGGTAGCGGCTTGGCGCGGCTCGCCCGTGAGGCAGCCATCGGCAAGCGCCTTCGTCGTGTCCTGCAACTGGCCGGTGGCGATCCCTTCAATGTTCGTGGCGAGGATGTTCAGGCCGCGGCTCGTGAGGGCGACGTCGAGGCCCTGGGGGTGATCGATCTGTTCGGTCGCTGGGTGGCACTGGGCCTCAGCAACCTCACCAACCTGCTCGATCCACAGATGTTCGTGCTCGGTGGCGGGCTGGCGTCTTCAGGCGATCTGTATCTCGGCCCGATTCAGAAGTGGTTCACCGAATTGTTGTATGCGGCCGATCTGCGACCTCATCCGCAGGTGGTGTTCGCCTCGCTCGGCGAGCGAGCCGGTGCAGTCGGCGCAGCATTGATGACCGAGTTGCGCTGACGACGTGTGGAGTCTTTGGCGCCTACCTGGGTACCTCGAAAGACTCCACGTGACGAGCGGTGGTGCGTCGCACGACGAGGCTGGGCGACATCAGTATCGCCGTGAGCTCACACCGATCGTTGATCACATCGATCAGCATCGTCGCCGCTGCCGCACCCATCTCGCGTCGCGGTTGATCGATGGTTGTCAGTCCGATGTGATTCAACCCGGCAAGCGACGTGTTGTCGAATCCGACAACAGCGATGTCGTCGGGCACCACGAGCCCACCGCGCTCGACTACGTCGATCGCGCCCACTGCAGACAGGTCGTTGGCGGTGAAGATCGCGGTCGGCAACACAACCCCACGTAACAGTCGTTCGGCGCCGTGGGCCCCTGCCTCTTCGGTGAAGTCGCCGGCGATCACCTGCGCGTCGTCACCCAGACCCAGAGCGCGCATGGTGCGCAGATAGCCACTCCGGCGCGGCGATGCGCCTGCACCCTTCCCGCCATCTATGTGAGCGATCCGTCGATGCCCGAGACCGCACAGATGCTCGACCGCCAACTGCGCCCCGTGGGCGTCGTCGGTGGTCACAGAGCCGATGCCGGATCGAGCAAAGGCACGCCCCACCGAGACCAGCGCAACCTCGGCCGCTACCGCATCGAGCCGGGCCGCCGCAAGCCTGCAACCGGCGACGATGATGCCATCGACGCGCGAGGCCAGAAATGTGTCGAGCGCTCGCGATTCGAGTCGAGTGCTTCGTCGCCCACTCGCCAAGATCAGCTGGTATCCGTGTCGCTCGGCGGCAGCATGAATACCATCGGTGACTTCTGCAAACCACGGATTGTGCAAGTCGTTGAGCAGCACGCCGATCGTCATGGTCTTGCGCGAGGCAAGATTCCGGGCCATCAGGTTCGGCCGGTATCCGAGCTTGGAAGCAGCATCGGTGACTCGCTTGCGTGATTCAGCGCTGACGCGCGGCGAATCGCGCATGACCAAAGACACCAGGGCCCGCGAGACGCCGGCAATCTGGGCCACGTCTTCCAAGGTCGGGGCACTGGTTCGTCTTGTGCGAGGCACCGCGGCCAAGCTAGTTCACTTGACACCACCGCTGAGACGTCTAGAGTTGGAGCGCTCTAACTGATCGAGGGGACAGAATGATCGACCGCATTGCCGCAGCACCGATTTCGTGGGGAATCTGCGAAGTGCCGGGCTGGGGTCTGCAAATGTCGCCGAGTCGCATTCTCGGCGAAATGGCGGACCTGGGCATCACCTCGACCGAGCTCGGTGCGTTGGGATGGCTCCCCGGCGACATCACCGAATTGCGATCGCTGCTCGATCAGTACAGCCTGACCATCCTTGGCGGTTTCGTGCCATTGGTGTTGCATCACGGCACCTCCCATCCCGGCTCGCTCGAAGCGGCACATGCCGCGGCCAAGACACTCTCCGACGCCGGAGGCCGATACTTCGTGGCGGCGGTCATCGCCAGCATGGAGTTGTGGGATCGCCCGACGCTCGACTCGACCGAGTGGGCGAGCTTGTTCGACGGAATCGTCGAGACCGACAAGATTGCCGCCGAATACGGACTCATTCAGGTCGTGCACCCCCACGTCAACACGTTGATCGAAACCGCCGACGAGTTCGAGCGGTTC
>JAYTZE010000247.1:0-7227 GCA_043742385.1 Ilumatobacteraceae bacterium | reverse complement strand
CCACTTGAGTGACCTGCAACCGTGAAGCCCCTTCGGTCGAAGCGGCAAGCCAACGATGGGCCGGCAAGGTGCAGTTCGTCGGGGTCGCGTGGAATGGCGACGATGCCTCGTTCCAGGGATTCGTCGACAAGTACGGCCTGACCTTCCCGCAGATCAGTGACGATCCCGGCGTTGTCTACGCCCGGTTCGGTGTTCCTCGGCAACCGGCGATCGCGATCATCGATACCGAAGGTGTGGTACAGGTTTTGTTGGGCGCCGTCGATGATTCCACACTCGACACCGCACTGACAGCTGCCCTGGCCGGTTAGATCGCGATCAGGTGGTGGCGCATTCGAAGACGCGGTCGGTGTAGTCCGCTTCCGTGACGTTGTACCAGTTCTTGCCTTCCAAGCAATCCGGTCGCGACAACTCGTACGGCAGCTCGAACTCGGAGATCGTGCCGTCGGCGACGTACTGCTGGAAACACGGCGCTGCCTCGGTAGCGAACGCGGTGAACTCTTCGTCGCTCATGCTGTACACGTCGCCGGTCCAGTACGACTCGCCGACGCCACATTCCGCGAACCGGTAGTACGGGGCGACGAATGAAGGGTCGATCGAGCCGTCGTCGATTCCGGCGAGCACACAGGCGGAATACGCCGAGTACTCGAACTGCTCGAAGCATGCATCGATGCCACTGCCGTCACCGACGTCACCGATGTCACCGACGTCACCGCTATCACCGATGTCGCCAACGTCGCCGATGCCGGAGTCGTCGAGACCGAAGATGGCTCCGGTGGAGAACGAGTCGGCCACTTTCCTGGCGGCATCGATGATGTCGGTCAGTTCGCCCTTGTCGAGCGCCTCCAGGATCGAAACGTATACGTCCGCATAGGTACCGATCGGGCTGACGAACCACTTGCCGTCGACCTGTTGCACTGTGACTCCAACCGGCTGTAGATCGTCAAACGCCTCTTGTAACGTCTCGATCAGCGCTTGCATGTCTTCGTTGTCGAGACCGAGATCGGTGAGGGCGGTCCCAACCAGGTCGCCGCTCTCACACGAGTCGAACGTCGTGTCAGCCATAGTGAACACCGCGCAACCGTCCTTGGCCACGACGGTCACCTCTTCACCTTCTGCACTCGCAGTCATCGACATCGCATCGACCGCGACGGTGCGTCGATCGCCATCGCCCGACACCGAGAAGGCGATATCGGAGAACGCGATCTTGACATCCAACTCGTCGAGACTCGCCTGAGCATCATCGATGAACATCGGCGCGTAGCGCTGCAGCGCCTCGGCCTCGTTGGGGTTGAGCGCAGCGACCATCGCCTCGAGATCGAGATCCTCGACGGCGTCGAGCATTGCTTGCACCGCACCCTCGGGAGTGTCGGCACCACGAGCGACAAGGGCGCTGTCGGGAATGTCGTCTCCCTCGCCGCGAGCGCTCTCGGCGATCGAGTAGAACGCGCTGAGATACCAGCGGCCATCACGATTCACCGTCGCCATCGTCCAATCGATATCACTGGCCTGCGGCTCACTATCGAGGTCGGGGCGGTCGCCACCGAAGGCCTCGTCGATCAACAGATCGCCGATCGGCACGGTGGCGCCATCGACCGAGGCCGTACCGGTGGCCCTGATGCGAATGCCGGAGATGTCGTCGACATTGGTCGGCTTCGGGTCGACCCGCACGTCTTCGAACACGATGTCGAGTCCACCGACCTTGTCGAGGCTCGCTGAGCTGTCGAAGACTTCGAGACGCTTGAGGTTGTCGACGAGGTCGATCAGCGGCTGTCGCATGGTCTCGCGCTCACCAGGCAGCAGCAGGTCGACAACGCCAAGCGCGTCTTCCGCCGCAAGAGCATCCATCAATCGAGTCCCGACTTCGGTCGGGCTTGCTGCGCCACCGTCGTTTCCGGCAACGATCTTGGTGATGGCGAACCCGCCGGCGCCAACCAGAGCAACGACGGCGATCAACCCGCCCACGACTTTGCCCCGACTGCGCTTCCCGACAGTGCCGGTCGGCACCACCGTGGCCGTTGGCACGCCATCGTGCGGAACGAACGCCTGCGGACTGAAGATCGGCGGCGGCCCGGCCGGCACATTGGCCGGCATCGGCGGTGGCAACAGGGGTGGACCACTCGGTGGAGAAACCTCCGGCCGAGGTGGTTCGAAGGAGGTGCCGTCGTCGTTTGTGTCCACGGAAAGTGCCTTTCGCCGCAATCTGATCCATAACGGTATCGGCTCATAGTTCGCCGACCTGAGCAGTTGGTCAACAGCCTCGTTCAGGCGGCATACCCTGTGCACATGCGCATCCTCATGTCGGGCGCCAGTGGCCTGATCGGTACTGCACTCACGAGCCACCTGGTCGCGAACGGCCACACGGTGTCCCGCCTGGTACGACGCCAAGCCAAACCGGGTGAAGTGTCATGGGATCCAACGACCGGTGAACTCGATCCGGCCGCGTTCGACGATTGCGACGCGGTGATCAATCTGTCGGGCGCGGGCATCGGCGACAAACGTTGGAGCGATGACTACAAGGTCGAGTTGCTGTCGAGTCGGGTGCAAACGACCGAACTCCTCGCCACGACGATGGCCGACCTCGATCGCAAACCATCGGTCTTGCTGTCGGGCTCAGCGATCGGCTGGTATGGCGATCGAGGCGACGAGCGGCTCGACGAACTCTCGACGCCGGGTGTCGGCTTTCTCAGTGAACTCGCCCAGGAGTGGGAGGCATCCACGGTGGCAGCCGAGAAGGCCGGTATCCGCACCGTGCACTTGCGTACGGGCATCGTTCTGTCCGCCGATGGCGGTGCACTGAAGAAGCAGCTTCCCCTGTTCAAACTGGGGCTCGGCGGGCGGTTCGGCAATGGCCATCAATGGCAGAGCTGGATCTCGATCGACGACCAGGTCGGAGCCATCTCCCATCTGCTGTCGGCCGAGACCTGCGGCGCAGTCAATCTCACGGCACCCAACCCCGTGACCAACAGTGAATTCACCACAACGCTCGCCAAGGTGGTGCACCGCCCCGCCATCATTCCAGTCCCGATGTTCGGTCCGAAGATGCTGCTCGGCCGCGAACTTGTCGAATCACTCCTGCTCGGCGGCCAGCGAGTAGCGCCGACCGCATTGCAGCGCAGCGGCTACGAATTCCGCCACGAAGTGCTGGAGACGACGCTGCGCGATCTGTTGCATCGCCCCGAGTAGCGACTACTGATCGGCAGTGTCGACCGCTGCCCAGCGGGCGAGTTCGGCGTCGAGATCGAGCCTTGCCGTTGTGGGAGCCGACGGCCAGCTTTCCTTGGGCACCGCCCACATCACCTCGAATTCGATGCCATCAGGATCCTTGGCATACAGGCTCTTGCTGGCACCGTGGTCGCTCTCGCCAACGAAGGATCCTGCTTCGATCAGCGTGCGGCGCAGTGCAGCCAGATCTTCGATGGTGTTGACCTGCCACGCCAGGTGGTACAGGCCGGGTGAGGGTGCAGCAGGCTGTGGACGATCGCCGACGCTGAACAGACCGAGGTCGTGGTCGTTGGTCGATCCGTCCGCGCAGAGGAAGACAGCTTGATCGCCCATGGTTGCTACGACCTTGAAGCCGAGCACCGTGGTGTAGAACTCCGCAGATGCCTGGGCGTCGCGCACCCAGAGCACTGCGTGATTGAGTCGTCTGATCATGCTGTCATTCCTCTGCTCGTGATGATGGCTGTCCTCATGATTCTGGCCGTGCTGGTAATTCTGCCTGCGGTCAGGCCTTGATGGCTTGGATGTCGAGTTGGATCTTGACCTTCTCGCCCACCAGCACGCCACCGGTTTCCAGGGCGACGTTCCATGCGAGGCCCCAATCCTTGCGGTTGACTTCGGCCTCCGCGCTGAACCCGGCGCGGGTACCGCCCCAGGGATCCCCGCTGACACCGTCGAATTGAAGCTCGAAGTCGACCGGCTTGGTGATGCCCTTGATCGTCAGATCCGCATGCAGCACGTAATCGCTGCCGTCCTTGTCGATCCCGGTGCTCACGAGAGTCATGTTTGGAAACGTCTCGGCGTCGAAGAAGTCGGCCGACTTGATGTGGCCGTCGCGGGTGTCGTCGCCAGTGGTGACCGATGCGATGTCGACGGTGGCTTCGACCTTCGAGGCAAAGGGATCGTCCTCGATCGTCAGCGTGCCGCTGAACGTCGCGAATCGACCGCGGACCTTGGTGACCATGAGGTGGCGAGCGACGAAGCCGATCGTCGAGTGGCTTGCATCGACATTCCAGACACCGGTGGTGAGATCGGTGATCGCGGACCCTGGGGCGAGATCGGTAGTTGACGACATGGGACGACTCCTTGCGTATGAGGCCGCAACTATTGCGGTAACAATGATTGTAGAGACAATTACTTGCGTCCGCAACCTTTCTTCGCAAATTCGGTTACGCTAGTTCCATGGCAACCACCACTTGGCTGTCGGCGAGCGAGATGCGAGCCTGGCGGAACTTCATCGAGTCGGTCAGCACGATGACCGCGGCGCTGGAGAGCGACCTCGTGCCGTTTGGGCTGACGATGGGTGACTACGAAGTGTTGGTGCGGTTGTCAGAAGCCGACGGCACGCGGTTGAGGATGTGCGACCTGGCGACTGCGTTGCAGCTGTCACCGAGCGGATTGACGCGACGTCTCGACGGCCTCGTGACCACTGGCTTGGTCGAACGCGTGGCGAGTCCCTCGGATCGCCGGGTGATGTTCGCAGCGCTCACGCCCACCGGTCACACCAAGCTCGTCGACGCCGCCCCCGACCATGTGGCCAGCGTCCGCAACCGGTTCTTCAAGGGTCTGACCGACGGGCAGGTGACCGCGCTCGGCGACATCTTCGAAATGGTTCGAGCCAACCTCACGGCGTGTCCTGCGTGACACCGCTGCCCGACGGGTTCCGCGCATACGTCGCCAACGTCGGAATCAAGGACGCGACCGACGATTTCGTGGTCGTTGCCACCGATACACCCTGCACTTCGGTCGGCGTGTTCACGACCAGCAGCTTCGCCGGGCCGAGCGTGCTCGTCAGCCGCGCCCACTTGGCCTCGTCGACGGCTCAGGCGGTGGTCGTGATCTCCAAGAACGCCAATGTTGCGACCGGTAGCGAAGGGCTGGCCAACGCGCGCGAGGTGGTGGCGGGAGTTGCGACGGCGATTGGTTGTGCGCCAAGCGATGTACTGATTGCCTCGACCGGCGTGATTGGCCGCCAGTATCCGATGGATCGGGTTCGTGCCGGCCTCGACGCCATCCCCTCACCGCTGCCATCGGTCGATGCCGACCTCGTTGCCGCGGGAATCATGACCACCGACACCGTCGCCAAAGTTGCAGCGACGTCGGTGCAGGCGGCGCGCATCGTCGGCGTAGCCAAAGGTGTCGGCATGATCGAGCCGAACATGGCCACGCTGATCACGTTGCTCTTCACCGATGTCCGCGTCACGGCTGAAGAACTGGCGCCGATCTTCACACGGGTGATGGATCGAACGTTCAACTGCGTTTCGATCGACACCGACACCTCGACCAGCGACACCGCGATCATCATGGCCAGTGGTGCTGCAGGTGCGGTCGACCTCGATGCCTTCGAGCAGGGCCTGTACGAAGTTGCTGTGTCGCTGACGAGGCAGGTGGCGCGCGATGGCGAAGGCGCCGAGAAGCTGATCGAGGTGACCGTCGATCAGGCCGCGTCGCCGCAGCAGGCCAAGCGGGTGGCCAAGGCCATCGTCAACTCGCCGCTTGTCAAGACGGCCGTGCACGGTGCCGATCCCAATTGGGGCCGAGTGGCGATGGCGGTCGGCAAGTCGACGACTGCCGACGAGATCGACCAGGCCAAGGTGGTCATTCGGTTCGGCGATCAAGAGGTGTACCCATCCTCGGTCGACACTGCGGGACTCGAGGCGCTTGCGGCGTACATGCGTGGCGACGAGGTTCGCATCACGGCCGTTCTCGCTGCCGGCGACTCGTCGGCGACGGTGTGGGGTTGCGATCTCACCGACGGGTACATCCGCATCAATGCCGACTACACCACCTAGGTCGAGGAGCTGCCATGTCGACGCTTCCCCATCGCTCGCTCGGATCGTCCGGCTTGAGTGTGTCGTTATTCTCGTTGGGGTCGTGGCGCACGTTCGAGCGCATCTCGCGCGAGCAGGGTGTTGCTGTCATGCGCGCCGCACGCGAGGCGGGAATCACGTTTCTCGACGACGCTCGTTACAACGACGAGACCGGAGAAGCACCCATCGCCACCGGCTATTCCGAGATCGTGTTCGGCGAACTGTTCCACGCCGCGGGATGGGTGCGCGACGAGGTCGTCGTGGCCAACAAGCTGTGGTGGGAGTTCTGGCCGGAACAGGATGCGGCCGGCGAACTCGACGCATCGCTGAGCCGTATGGGGCTCGACCACATCGACCTCATCTACACCATGCAGCCGCCCGAGGGTCTCAGCATCGAAGAGCTCGTCGGGCAGGTGGCGGCTCTGGTCTCGTCGGGCCGGGCACGTTCGTGGGGCATCGGCAACTGGCCCGCCGACCAGCTCGTCGAAGCGGTACGAGCAGCGCGTCAACTCGGCGTGGCGCTGCCCGCGGCTGCGCAACTTCCGTACAGCCTGGTACGCGCCGACTGGGTGGAGGATCCGGTGATGGAGGACGTGTTGGCGGACGCAGACATCGGCCTCGTTGCGTCGTACGTGCTCGCCGGTGGAACGCTGACCGGCAAGTACCTCCACGGCGAGACCGGTCGCGCCGATACCGACGAGACACCCCCGGTCGTGAAAGGCAAGCAGCGTGCCGCCGCCGTGCTCGAACTGGCACGCGAGTGGGGCGTGACGCCTGCCTCGCTGGCCTTTTCGTTCGCCCTCGCCCACCCGCGTCTGGCCAGCGTGCTGTTCGGTGCGACGTCGCCCGAACAGCTTCACCAGAACGTCGTCTCGCTCGACGTGTTCCACTCGCTCACCGATGACCAGCACCGGCGGCTGCACGTGTTGGCCACCACCTGACACGACATGCATAGCGGCTGACGCAATTGGGTACAGGAGCGTCATGGAAATCATCCGACACGACGATGGCTCGCTGACCGTTCCCGTGACAGCGCCGCGCCACCACGGCGACGACGACGCCGAGGAGGCCGAGGAGACCGGGCCCACCACGATGGTCCTGCACCCGGGCGAGGGCGGCTACGCCGAAGCCCTGGGCGAATGGGACGTGCAGCAGAACCCCGATCGCGGCGAGGCCGTATCGACTGCGTCCGGCCGCG
>JAYTZE010000246.1:0-3707 GCA_043742385.1 Ilumatobacteraceae bacterium | reverse complement strand
GGTGGCGTTGGCCGCCCGCGCTCCGTCCATGTGCACGACCATGCCCAACCGATGGGCCGCCTCGCACAACGCCGCGACCTCGTCAGCGGTGTACACCGTGCCCAACTCGGTGCTCTGCGTGATCGACACGACTCCCGGCTGGGCATGATGCATGTCGCCCTTGAATCGAGCCAACCCGTCGATCTGGTCGGGGTGCAGTTTGGCGCATGGGGCGGGCACCGGCACGATTTTGGCGCCGAGAGCGCGCTCTGGTGCGCCCGTTTCGTCGACGGCGATGTGTGCCCACTCGGTGCACAGCACGAAATCGGCCGGTTGCACCATTGTCGCCAGTGCCATGACGTTGGCACCCGTACCGTTCCACACCAGGAATGCCTCGGAAGTGGGCCCGAACATGTCGCGAAACGAGGCTTCCACTTCGGCGGTCCAGCGGTCGGCGCCGTAGGCCAACGCATGACCGGAGTTGGCGGCCACGATCGCATCGATCACGGCCGGGTGAGCACCGGCGGCGTTGTCGCTCGAGAAGGCCCGGTGCGGGGCCGGAGGCATGGTGGCGATGCGCTGGGCGATGCGCTGGGCGATGCGCTGGGTGAGGTCGGAGGTCACGGATGCCATTCTGCCCCGGCCCGCATCAGACACCGAAGCGTGTCGTGATCACTCGGCCGCGGCGATCGCTCCCGCTCGGAGCCAGATCGCTGACGACGAACGTACGTTGCAGCCAACGATCTGTACCGTCGAAGCGGGGCGCGAACGGGCTGCGTCCGTGCACAGCGACTGCGTTGTCGACGATCAGCAGGTCGCCGGATTCGAGGGCGACGGCGGTGTGGCAGGCCGCCGTTGCGTCGGCGAGTGCTCGCAGCGCATCGTTGGCCTGGTCGTCGATCCCGGTCATCAAATCCGCATCAAAGACCATCGAGGGACGACGATGGTCGCCGGTCAGCACAGCCATCGGCGCACTCAGCACGTTCGCTCGCCCATCGAGGTAGCTCTCGTCGACAGCCGTGCGAAAGCGGGGCTGGAACAATACCTCCACCAAGTCGGCCGCAAGCTGCGGCAGAACTTCGAAGATCGATGACAAGGTGGTTCGTGCCTCGGGGTCGCCCCGCAGGCACAGCAACAGGAGGTAACGGGGTCGGTAGGGATGGAACGCAGCCTCGGTGTGGAACATCAACTGCACCTTCGATGACGTCGATATCTGCCTGTCGACGGTAGTTCTGGTGGGCACGATGTTCTGCACCAGGTCGCCGCCGTGCTCTGGCTCGTACCCCACTGGCTGGCCGACGCGCCGGGCGATGGTCAGCAGGCTGAACTCGCTCACCGAGTCCTTGTCGGATGGCGTGTTCGGCGTCGGGGGAGTGCGCGGCACAACGCCAACCGGAAGTCCGCGCAGCAACAGCGCACCCGAGCGATGGGCTTCGTCGGCGAAGTCGACGAGTGCATCGTGTACGACTGACGGAAGCAGCTGTGCCGCATGACCGGTTGCACGGACGAACCGTTCCGTGCCAGCCGAGAGCGGGGGAATTCGCGTCGTCAGCCATCGCGGCGAGTCGACCGCGATGGGTTGCGCGTGGTGTGTCAGGGTGTTCATGGCCGTCCATTCCGGGTCCCGATGCAGGCTGGAGTAAATATTTCAGCCTTGATGATATCAGGAACAAACGAGTCAGTCATGTGACAACGGCTATGCTCGGCGGCCGTGGAAGTGGCGGATCGCATCGGCAAGACCAGCGAGAGTCTGACGACTGCCGAGCGACGCGTCGCTGAGGTTGTCCTGGCGAATCCTCAGCTCGTTGCGTTCGGCACCGTGGCTGATCTGGCCGAGGGCGCTGGTTCGGGTGCGGCGACCGTGGTGCGCCTGGCTACCAAACTCGGGTTCGAAGGCTTCAGTGCCTTGCAGGCATCGGTTCAACAGGATCTTGCCAATCAGTTGCGCCCGGCCGCCGAGAGAATTCGAGATCCCGCTGTACACGATTCGTTGAACCGGCACCTGCAGCTCGAGATGGGCAACGTGCAGGCCACCCTGGGTCAGATTGATCAGCTTGCGGTCGCTGACGTCGTCGAACATCTGGCCGATCCGGCGCGGCGGATCTACGTGTTGTCGGGCGATGCGTCGCAGGGTGTCGCCGCCCAGTTCGTCGGCGACCTCGACGCGCTGCGAGCCAACGTGGCGATCGTCAACGGTAACGACGTCGCTGTTCGCCGCACGGTCGCGTTGATGGAAGAAAGCGACGTCCTCGTCACGATCGACCTGCGACGGTACGACCGGTGGCTGGTTGACTCGGCCCGCACGGCCTCGAAGGCGGGTGTCTGGACCGTGGCGATCGCCGACAGCGTTCTCTCGCCTGTGGCCGCGTGCGCGCATCGCACGCTCGTGGTCACCGCGGCGGGCGCGGGGCCGTTCGATAGCCACGTCGGCACCCTGGCATTGATGAACGTGCTGGTTGCTGGTGCCGCCAGCCGGCTGCGCGGTGTTGCCACCGATCGCCTCGATCGTGCTGAGGCGGCGTGGCGATCAACCAATGCGCTCAGCGAGCGGTAGGCCTAGCCAGCCGGCACTTCCTGCCATGAACCGTCGGTGGCCGCGCTGGTGATTGCGGCAGCCACTAATTCTTGCACGCGTGCGCCAGTCGCGAAATCTGGTTCGACCTGTCGCCCGTCGCGTATTGCTGTGACCCACTGGCGGGTCATGGCCTCTGTGCGCCGGAAGATGTAGCGATACGTGTCGTGCACTGGGCTGCGTGGCGCGCCGCTCCAGGCACTGTCGGCAATGACCAGCGGCTGGGCTGGGCCGGGCTCGCCGGCTCGCAGGCCGCGAACCTCCTGCACCGTGTCCCAGTCGTTCACGGCGTGTAGCGTGCCGCCGCTGCCGTGTAGATCGAGTTCGTGTATCTGGCCGAACGGCGTGCCTTCCCAGCAAACCGCGCTGACCTGCAACGTGGCCGATGCGCCCGACTCGAAGCGGGCCAAGATGACGGCGCTGTCTTCCACTTGGGTGTAGCTGCTGCCATCGGGACGCGGATCGCGTGGAACGAAGTTGTCGCGGTTGGCGCTGACGGAGGTGACCTCGCCGAGGAACCAGCGAGCCATGTCGAGCCAGTGCGAACCAAGGTCGCCGAGGATTCCCGAGCCGGCCTTGGCCTCGTCGAAGCGCCATGCGTAGGCGCCGTCGCGTGCGTAGCCGGCGAAGTAACGCATGCTGAGGTGGTAGGGCTGACCGACGTAGCCATCGACGATCAGCTGTTTGACGAACTGGTTGGTCGGCATGAACCGGTAGGTGAATGGGACCATCGTGATGGCGTGGCTTGCGATCGCCGCGTCGGCCATCTTCTGGGCTTCAGCGACATTCAGTCCCAACGGCTTTTCGCAGAGCACTGGCAGCCCGCGATCCAGTGCGGCCATGCTGATTTCATAGTGCGTTTCATTCGGCGTGGCGATGATCACTGCGTCGATCTCGCCGCTGCCGAGCATTGCCCTCCAGTCGTTGTAGACGTGAGGAACCGCCCAGGTCTCGGCGACGGTCTGGGCGCGAGCGAGGTCGCGACCACACACCGCTGTGATGCGCCCGATCGGGTGGTCGGCGAGTGCAGGGAGGTACATCGCGTCCGCCCACCAACTCGTACCTACGAGCCCGACCCGTACAGATTGTCCCATCACGCCAGTCTGGCAGGGGAGTGGTTGTGCCGGGGGAGCCGTGTGTCAGTCGATGGGAGTGC
>JAYTZE010000245.1:0-3718 GCA_043742385.1 Ilumatobacteraceae bacterium | reverse complement strand
GTGATCGGATCGTCAGGCATTCGTGCTCTCGCTCCTCGCGGTGTTCGCTGCAAAGCGAGCACCAAGAGTCGAAGCGAGAGGAGGTGTACATGACAACTGAGAACCCCCGTGCCGAGAAGGTGGCCGTGGTCGACGAGGTTTCCGCCAAGCTCACTGCCGCTGACGCGGCGATCATCACCGAGTACCGCGGCATGAGCGTCGGCCAACTCGCGACCCTGCGTCGTCAACTGCGAAACAGCGGTGGCGAGTACAAGGTGTACAAGAACACATTGGCGCGATTCGGCGCCGAGAAGGCAGGCCTCGACGGTCTCGCCGAACTGCTCATCGGGCCAAGCGCAATCACCTTCGTCAGCGGCGATGCCGCCGGCGTGGCGAAAGCGTTGAAGGATGCCGCCAAGACCAATCCATTCCTGATCATCAAGGGTGGAGCCATGGGTGGCAAGGCGATGTCGGTGAAAGACATCGAAGGCCTCGCCGATCTGCCGAGCCGCAATGTGCTGCTGGCGATGCTCGCCGGAGCCTTCCAGGCCCCGCTGGTGAAGACCGCAGGCCTGCTGCAGGCCCTGCCTCGCAACTTCGCATACGGCCTCAAAGCCCTCATTGATCAAAAAGAGAACGCTGCGTAAGCGGTCTCGACCCAACAACCAATTCGTACACACACAACAATTCGTAAGGAGAACAACACCATGGCAACAATCAGCAAGGACGATGTCCTCGATGCCATTTCCGGGATGACGGTCATCGAGCTCAAGGAACTGCTCGATGCGTTCGAAGAGAAGTTCGGCGTGACCGCGGCCGCTCCGGTGGCCGTAGCCGCCGCTGGCGGCGGCGCCGCCGCAGCCCCGGTCGAGGAGGAGAAGGACGAATTCGACGTCATTCTCACCGAAGCAGGTGCCCAGAAGATCCAGGTCATCAAGGTCGTGCGCGAGCTGACCAGCCTGGGCCTGAAAGAAGCCAAGGATCTTGTCGACGGCGCGCCGAAGCCCGTACTCGAGAAGGCAACCAAGGAAGCCGCAGAGGCTGCCAAGACCAAGCTCGCCGAAGCCGGCGCCTCGGTCGAAGTCAAGTAATTCACTCCATTTGCGTCGACGGCCCGGGCTCGTCCCGGGCCGTTCCGCGCTCCGCCATAGCCCCCAGTCGAGTGTTCGGGGCCCCCCCGGGGTGGCGCGAGACACTCCACTACGATCTGGCGCCGTGACGCCCCGACGTGTCGACCCCGTGGGCGAACCGGCGATGCTCGACGTCATGGATGCCGTCATGCAGCAGGCCTATGGAGTGTCGTCGTTTCGGACCGCCATTGATCGCTTCGTGGCCGTGCAGCCAGATGGGTTGGCTGTGGTCGAACAGGACGGCTCTGTGGTCGGTACCGGTTGCTGTGTGGCCTACCCCGACGGCGGCTTCGGGTGGGTCGGCCTGGTCGCCACAGCGCCGCCATTCGAACGCCGGGGGGTTGCCACAGCGATCACCGAGTATCTCAGTGGCGTGCTCGAGGGACATGGCTGTTTCTCGGTGCTCGACGCGTCGGCCGCCGGCGGGCCGGTGTACCAGCGGATGGGGTTCGCTGACCGCGGGCTGACCAGGGTGATGGGTTACGTAGGTGCCGGCGAGCCGGCGCCGGTCACCGAGCACGAGTGCCAGCAGTTGGTGGCTGACGACCTCGACGAGGTTGCTCGTTTCGATGCTCCACGTTTCGGAGCGGCGCGTCGTGACCTGTTGGCCAAGCTGATCGAACAGCATTCGGGCCGAGCTCTGGTACTGCGGCGCCGAGGCAACGTGGCCGGACTTCTCGTCGCCCAAGACACCACATTGGGGCCAGTCGTTGCCGACACCTCCGAGTCACTGACGAGCCTGATCTCGGCGGCGCTCCGCTTCGACTGGACATCGCCACCGCGCATCAATGTTCCACCGGAAAGCGGTCATCTGGCCACCCTGCACCGCCTTGGTTTCGAGATACGCCGCGAACTACGGCACATGCGCCGAGGCATCGAGGTGTTGCCGGGTCGTCGCGAGAGCATCGCCGGTCTCACCAGCCTCGGAGAGGGCTGAGTTCGTGTGGCTATCTGTCCGGCCGCGGCTGGATCGCTCCGGACCTCGCGACCTCGGCGTACCACAGAGCACTCTGCTTTGGAGTGCGGCGCTGGGTGGACGGGTCGACCGCAACGAGACCGAACTTCGGCCCATAACCGTGAGCCCACTCAAAGTTGTCGAGCAGCGACCACGCGAAGTATCCCTCGACTGGAACGCCATCCTCCATGGCCTGGTGAACCTGGCCGAGGTGGGCGGCAATGTATTCAAGGCGATCGTGATCGATGATGCGGCCGTCGACGTAGTCGGCGTCGGGCATGGCTGCGCCATTCTCTGTGATCAGGTAGCGAGGAAATCGATGCGCGGCGTGTAGACCTCGCAGGAGATCGCCAAGTGTCGATGGATGGATCTCCCAACCCATGGCCGTCTCTGGGCCTCGCCCCTCCCGCTCTCCGCCGAAGGCGCCGACCATCTGCCTGGTGTAGAAGTTGACGCCGAGCGCGTCGATCGGTCGGGCAATCAGTTCCATGTCACCATCGCGGATCTCGGCCTGCGCCCACCCAAGCCGATCAACGGTGTATTGCGGGTACCCGAGCCCGCCGATCGGGTCGACGTACCACCGGTTCTCGATGTCGTTGACGATTCGTTGACGGTCGACCGCAGCAGGCGATGATCCGATAGGCGTCAGCGGGGTGAAGTTCACAACGATGCCAACCCTGGCCCCGGCCGAGGCCGCACGGATCCGCTCCATGGCCATTGCGTGCCCTACGAGCAGGTGATGGCTTGTGGCAAGCGAGTCGTGCAGGGATGTGCGACCCGGTGCGTGCTCGCCGGTGAGATAGCCGTGGTTGGCGACGACGAAGGGCTCGTTCAGGGTCATCCAGTCGCTGACTCGGTCGCCGAGTCGGCCGGCGACCACCTCGGCATAGTCCGCGAATGCTTCGGCTGTGGCCCTCGCCGGCCATCCACCCTCGTCCTCCATTACCTGTGGGAGATCCCAGTGGTAGAGGGTCGGGAAAGGTTGTATTCCGGCGTCGAGCAACAGGTCGACGAGGCGGTCATAGAAGTCGAGACCTGGCATGTTGACGTTGCCCCTGCCTTGCGGCAGCACGCGTGGCCAGGCGATGGAGAACCGGTACGCCCCCAGGTTGAGCCGCTGCATCAGGGCGATGTCGTCGTCGACATGGTGATAGTGATCACAGGCAACGGCGCCACTGGAACCGTCCTTGATCGCGCCTGGGACTGTACAGAATCGATCCCAGATGCTCTCGCCACGCCCGTCGAGGGTCACTGCCCCTTCGATCTGATACGACGATGTCGCCGCTCCCCACACGAACCCATTGGGGAAGCGACGACCCGCCTCGGTGGTGGAGGCATTCTCTTTGTACATGCTGACGACAGCCACGTGCTCCATCCTTCTCGTCCTATTGGGGTCATCCTTGCTGCCAATCTGAAGCGCGGTCAAGTGACCACCCCCAGCGTGACCTGCGGTTTCATCGCATAACCTTGACAAGAACGGGTTTCAGGCTTACCGTTCGCCCTCACGAAAACCGTCTGGCAGAAGTGCCAGCTGCGGTTGACGTTGCCGTGCGCGGCGGATAGTATCGAACGTTGCCGTGCGTCTTGTCTCTTGCTATCGCTATGCCCACTTGACCTTGCGCGCCCCAGTTCTGCTGTTCGCCGTCTCACCGCC
>JAYTZE010000244.1:0-3720 GCA_043742385.1 Ilumatobacteraceae bacterium | reverse complement strand
GCCGCAGCGGGCGGCGGGATTCTCGCCGCGACGGTGCTCGGCGGAGGCGAGGCGATCGCCGCCGGACCGGCGGCCGGTGCAGGGCTGGGCTCGGCCGGATCACCGTTGTCGGGCCCTGTAGGGAGCCCGTTGTCGGCTCCTGCTGGTCCGACGGGTGCGCCGTTGTCGGCTCCTGCTGGTCCGACTGGTACACCGCTCGGGACGGCGGTCAGGAAGTCCGCGGCCGAAGCAACCAAGCGCTCGTACCGCATACCGATCATCGCTGGGTCGATCGTGGCCGTCGGTCTCGTCGCCGGCGTCGCCGTGCTTGCGGGCGGTGGAGACGACACCCCCGAAGCCGCATCGCCAACGACCTTGGTTGTCGAGGTCACCGACTCTGCGGCGGCACCCACCACTGGCACTCGTGAGCTGGCAGTTGTCGCATCCACGTCGCCTGCATCGACGACGCCGGCGATCGGTGCGGCGCCGCCGTGCACGCTGGGCAGTTGGACGATGGACAACGATTCGTTCGCAGCGATGTGGCTCGCCGTCGCCGGCGGCGATGGTGTCGCCCTCGATTCGGTCAACGGAATCGTGGCGGTCGAGGTCAACGCGGACGGTGTGTGGACGAGCACTTACTCGGACTGGGGTTTCACTGCCAGCGCCGACGACGTCACGATGACGATGTCGATCACCGGTAGCGACACATCGTCAGGGACATTCGCGCCAGACGGATCGTTCTCGTTCGTCGACACTGACGTCAACACCGTCGTGACGATGACCGCCACCGCAGGTGGTGTGAACGTGCCGATTCCCCCGCAGGCCGACACCAGATCGGCGTTCAGCGGTGGGGGCTCATACGTGTGCGAAGGTGACACGATGACAGTCAGCGTCGATGGCAACCCGGGGCCAATCGTGATGATCCGGGCGGCATGAGCGCCTACTCATTGGGTGTCGACCTCGGTACCACTTACACCGCCGCCGCCGTCGCACGGGGCACGACAGCGGAACCACTTCCGCTCGGGACCGACGCGGCGCAGGCCCCGTCGGTCGTGTTGATTCGCGACGACGGTGAAGTGCTCGTCGGCGACGCAGCCGAACGGCGCGCGGTAACCGAACCGACCCGCGCCGCGCGCGAGTTCAAACGCCGACTCGGCGACCCGGTGCCGATCGTGATCGGCGATGCCGCGCACCCGGTCGAATCATTGATGGCGCACCAACTCCGCGACGTCGTTCGACGCGCAACCGAGCAAGAGGGTGGGGCGCCGAGCATCGTGGTGCTCACGCACCCAGCGAATTACTCGGACTACAAGACCGGTCTACTTCGCCAAGCTGCGGCGCAGGCTGGGCTGCCCGACGAGCAACTGGTGATCGTCACCGAACCAGAGGCGGCCGCGATCGCCTACTCACGGCAAGCCCGAATCGAGACCGGCGAGATCGTCGCTGTGTACGACTTCGGCGGCGGAACGTTCGACGCCGCGCTGGTGCGCCGCACCGACGAGCGGTTCGAGCTGATCGGTGTGCCCGAAGGAATGGAACGGCTCGGCGGAATCGACTTCGACCAAGCCGTGATGGCACACGTCGACACGATTTTGGCCGGACTCGTGTCCGGTGCCGATCGCAACGATCCGTTGACCCGGCCCGCCCAGGCTCGCCTGCGGTCCGATTGCCGACGCGCCAAGGAAGCCTTGTCGACCGACAGCGACACCACGATTCCGGTCTCGTTGCCGGGTGTGCAAACCGAAGTGCGGCTGACTCGCGACGAGTTCGAGTCGATGGTTCGCCCACGTGTCGGTGAGACGGTCAAGGCGCTCGAGCGCGCTGTCGCGTCGGCCCACATCGAGATGGATCAGGTCTCCCGGATCTTGCTGGTGGGTGGAACCTCACGGATGCCGATCGTGGCCGAGATGCTGCGCAGCGCCACCGGCCGACCGGTCGCCCTCGACGCCCATCCCAAACTGGCGATCGCCGTCGGCGCAGCCCTGGCCGGCACGAGCTCGATGCAGCAACCTGCGGCGGCAACGGCGGCCGACCCTGCCGCTCCGACCTGGCAACCACCCGCCAGGGCGCCCGCGCCGCCACCAGAGGTGGTTCGCTCGCCGGGCAGCGGCCGTCGCAAGGGGTTGCTCATCGGTGCTGTCGGTGGAGGGATCGGGATCGCAGCAGTCGTCGCTGCGCTCACGCTCGGCGGCGGTGGTGACTCGCCGACCGGTGATGGTTCTGTGGTCTCGTTGCCGACATCGATTTCCGCAGCGACGACAGCACCAACGGCGTCGGTCGCCCAGTCGACGAGCCCCGTAGTCGACACATCGATCACTGCCCCGACTGGTCGCGGTGTCGCCGCGATCGTTTCGGCGGTGTCGATGGGGCAGGCGCCGATCAGCGACATTCGGGCGATCACGGTCGACCCGCAAGGTGCTGTGTACGTGGTTGGGGCAGATGCGGCTGTGTTGCAGCTCGACAACGGCGAATCAACAGTGATCGGAAACCCAGATCCAGCGCTCGGCCCTCTCGGCGGTATCGCCGTGGCGTCCGACGGAACCGTGCTGCTGTCGACAGCAACGGGTGTCCAGTCGATCGTCGGCGGCGGTGCTCCAACCATGTTGCTCGACGCCGGAACCGCAGGTCTTGGCGCGACCCCCGGCCCGATCACGCTCGACGGTGTCGGCAACCTCTATCTCGCCGACAACGACACGCACCGCATCATCCGACGGGGTACCGATGGAGCGCTGAGCTTGATCGCAGGGTCTGGCGCGGCGGCCACGCCCGGCCCGCTTGTCGGCGACGGCCAACCGGCCGGGTCGGTGCCGATCGGTACGATCACCGGGCTAGCGATCGACCCGGCCGGCAACTTGTTGTTCGCCGACTCGACGGCCCTGGCGATCCGGCGGGTCGCCGCCGATGGCAGGCTGTCGACCCTTGCCGGCGGTGGCGCGACCCCGGTTGCCGCCGCCGACGGAACGTGGATCGCCGACGGCGTTGCGGCCAACACGATCGCATTCCTGGCACTCGATGGATTGACCGTCGACGCTTCGAGCCGCGTGTATGCCACCGATTCAGTGAGCGGGGCGATCGTGCGGATCATTGCCGATGGCACGGTCGAACTCGTGATCGCTCGACAGGTTGGGGTCGAACCAATCGACGGGGTCGCCGCCCGCGAAACCGCCGTCACCGCCGTCGGTGCTATCTCAACCGATCGGGTCAGCACGCTCTACTTCCAAGACGGCCCAACACTGCGGTCGCTTTCGGTCACCTGACGAGCGCCATCTCGATCCACGTCGAACCCGGAGTCGCTCAGTCGGCGGTTCCGGCGTAGACGTGTTCGAGCGTGCGGGCGGCGACGTCGCACACTTCGACCAGTGTCGGGTCGGCGAGCGGGTCGGTGGCGAGGGTTCGCCAGCGACCGATTCCGGCGAGTGCTGCGGTGCGCACCGCAGCCGACGTGGCGGTCGCGTCGAGACCGAGTAACAGCGAAGGGGCCTGACCCGACAAGAGCCGATCGAGTTCCGCACGTTCGCGGTCCGCCAGGACCACAGCACCCGACCCGACGAGGTGGGCAGCTCGGACTTGGGCGAACTCGACCGTCGTCGCTTCGATCTGCTCGACTCGACGTTCGATGTCGGCCGCCGCAGTCGGGTCGCTCTCCCTGAGCGTGCGGGCGATCGATCGAATCGCCGTGAGCCCCGAACGCGCCTGCAAGACGCGTGCACGCGGGGCGAAGTGACGCGAAATCAGATCGCG
>JAYTZE010000243.1:0-3724 GCA_043742385.1 Ilumatobacteraceae bacterium | reverse complement strand
CCGAGCAATCGGCCCGTTTCTTGGCGATGGCGCGTGAGGACGGTCGGTCTATGGTCGCGGCGATGGCCGAGAGCACGCACGTCGATCGTTGGCTGCGCGCGCGGCGAAGTGTCGCAAGAGCCTCGCCCTGGGTGATTCTGGTGATGGCGAAGCTATGGCTGGTCGACGGTCAACGGTTGACCGCGTACGGTTCGTTGACGATCGACGATCAGTGGTTCGTTGAGCGTGCGTCCTGGATCACCGCAGGCAGATGGCTGGGTCCGTTCGATGCGTACACCTTGATCAAGCAACCGGGGTATCCGTTGTTCGTCGCCGCGGTGCACGAGCTCAGGTTGCCGCTGCTCGTCGCTCATCAGTTGGTCTACACGTTCGCGATCGGGATCATGATCGTCGCCCTTCGACCATTGATCAGCAGCCGTCGCCGGCGCCTGTGGGCGTTCGCCCTGCTGCTGTTCAACCCGATGACGATGAACACGCCGATATCGGCACGCGTCGACCGTGCCGGTATCTACCCGGCGCTGACCATCCTGGTACTCGCCTGCCTGGTCGGCCTGGTGTGCTCGTGCGACCGACCGCGTTGGACGACAGCGGCGTGGGGTCTGGCGACATCGCTGTCGATCGGTGCGCTCTGGCTGGTTCGCGAGGAGTGGCTGCTGGTGCTGCCTGCTCTCGCATTCGGGTTGGGCATTGCAATCGTGCATCTTGCTCGCTCCTCGCTCGCGCCAGCCTTGCGCATAGGAGCCGCCATCGGCGTGGCCTGCGTGCCATTGTCGATCGTGGTCGGTGTCTTGTGCCTTGATCGGGTGAATGAGTCGCGCTACGGCCTGCAGATCACCAACGTCGAGCAGACCTCGATGTCAGCGGGTCTTGGCCCGATGTTCCGCGTCGCGCCTGCGACTACGTTCGACCAGTTCCCAGTGACTGTCGAGACTCGTGAGCTGATCTACGCGGTGAGTCCGCACTTTGCCGGACTGCGTAACGAGATCGAACGAGGCGGCGGCTTGCGATTCGCCAGTATTCGACCAGATGGAGTCAGCGACCTCGGGGGCCAAGTTTTCCAATGGGTGGTGCTCGACGCCATCGGCGCGACCGGGCAGGCGACGACCGCAGTCGAGCTCGACTCGACCTTTCACGCGATCGCCGATGAGATCAACGCGGCGTGCGACGATGAACGACTGCAGTGTGGAGCGCCCCACAGCGGCATTGCTCCGGCATGGCGATGGAGCCGATTGCCGGGACTGATGGCGCGCACGGTGACGGGGCTGCGCAAGACGATCGATCTCAGCGCCTTCAGCGCGCTCTCGCCCGACGGCGACGGCACCGCCTCCGATCGGGTGCTGTTCTCTCGAATGACACGTGAACCGCTTGCCCCCGGACCAAATGGGTTCTTCACCAGGCAGCGCATCCATATCATCAGCGCCTGCCGGTGGCTCTACCGGCTCCTCGCACTGGTGGCCATCGTCGTCGCGCTCGCACGGGCACGATCCGCAGTTTGCGATCGGCGTTCCCCGATCTGGACGATGTCGCCGATGTCGATCGTCGTCATCCTTGGCGCGCTGCTCGTGCTGGTACGGGTCATCGGGCTGGCATATCTCGATCTCACCGCGTTCCCGGCGTTCGCTCCCACGTATGTGGCATCGGGCTACGCCATCGCGCTCGTGGTGGCGACCGCGGTCGCACTCGGGCGCACGACGAGTGTCAGTGGCGTTGGGCAGACTGCCTGAATGCATCCAATCTCTCGCCGCCTGTTCTTGATCGGCGGTGCGGCGGTTGCCGCAGCAGCATGCGCAGACGACACGGGTTCGGACTCAGCACCGACAAGCCCGGCGACGACAAGCCCGGCGACGACTCTCAGCACAACCGAGGCAACGACCACAACATCGACCCTGCCACCGGTCGAGTTGTCGGCGGATCCGTTCACACTGGGCGTGGCGTCGGGCGATCCCGATGCAGCCGGCGTTGTGCTGTGGACTCGACTCGCTCCCGATCCGCTCAATGGTGGGGGTATGCCCGCGGATGACGTCGCCGTCACGTGGGAGATCAGCGAGATGGCTGATTTCGACACGGTCGAGGCCAGTGGGGTGGAGACGGCGAGCGCTGCACGGGCCCACACCGTGCATGTCGTGGCGTCGATCGACCAGGGAACATGGTTCTATCGCTTTCGGGTCGGCCCATACATCAGCCCAGTCGGCACGACCCGCGCCGCTCCGGATGCGAGCGTCGACGTTGCCGAGGCGACGTTCGCCGTTGCCAACTGCCAGCACTACCCCGGCGGCCAGTACGCCGCTCATCGCGATCTCGCCGAGCAGGGACCGGACTTCGTCGTGTGGCTTGGCGACTACATCTACGAGGACGCTGGTGTGCCGGGCAACGACGATCCGACGGCACGTACACATCTGGGACCTGAACCAACCACGCTCGAGCAGTATCGCAATCGATACGCCCGCTACAAGTCGGATCCGCACCTACAAGCAGCGCATGCGGTGTGTCCATGGTTCGTGATCTGGGATGATCACGAGGTCGAGAACAACTACGCCGGCCTCGTTCCTCAGGCCCAGGCCGATGCAGATGGTTTTGCCGATCGCCGCTTCGCTGCGTATCAGGCGTGGTGGGAGCACCAGCCGGTACGCCTCGACCCCCCGACCGAAGACCAGGAGTACCGTATCTACCGCGGTGTGCACTGGGGCGAGTTGATGGACTTGGCGCTGCTCGATGGCCGCCAGTACCGCACCGATCAGGCGTGCGACGACGCGACACTGAGCATCGACCCTGCGTGCGGCGAGATCGCCAGCGCTGGGCGCACGATGTTGGGCGACGAGCAGGAGGCATGGCTGTACAACATGCTGGACGCGTCGGCAGCCATGTGGAACGTGATCGCTAACCAGGTCGTGTTCGCCGATGCAACGTTCGGCGATGCTGTCCTCAACTACGACCAATGGGACGGCTATCCGCTGCAGCGCCAGCGGATCCTTCAACACTTGGCCGATGCGTCGGTGCCCAACGTGGTGGTGCTCACCGGGGATATCCACCTCGCCGCGGTCGCCCAGTTGCGCGCTGGAGATCGCGGTCTCGGCACACCGGTCGGCGTCGAGTTCATCACGACGTCGATCAGTTCTGACGGACTGATCGGAGACGAACTGACCGACGTGTTGAAGTCGTTCCCCAACTTGGTCGACGCCGAGTTGAGCCACCGTGGCTATTCGCTGCACATGGTCACCCCTCAGCGTTGGACCGCCGAATACCGCTTCGTGACTGATGTGTCGCGCGCTGACAGCGAAGTCACCTCGCTGGGAAGTTACGTGGTGGAGAGCGGCAGCAACACCGTGGCCCAGCGTTCCTAGTGACCATCGAGTGCAGCAAGGCCGTCGAGACGTTGCCGGCCCAGCGCTGAAACCTCGAGTCCACGCGCGGTCAGTACGTCGGGTAGGACACCGACACGCACCAGCGACGCAGCGGCCTGGGCAAGCGCGGGGGCGATCTGGATGCCGTACCCACCCTGTCCGACGAACCAGAAGAACCCGTCGACGAGGTTGTCGAATCCGGCGACCGGACTGCGATCGGCGACGAAGTTGCGGAGGCCCGCCCACGACGAACGCACGTGGCGGATGTCGAGAATTGTCGCAGCGTTGATCACGTCGATCGCCCTGGCGATGTCGATCTCCTCCGGCCGCGCATCGCACGGCTGCGACGGCACCTCGTCGGCAGGTGAGCAGAGAATCTGAGG
>JAYTZE010000242.1:0-3725 GCA_043742385.1 Ilumatobacteraceae bacterium | reverse complement strand
GCTCGCCGCGATCAGCACAGCCAAGCTGCTGCACCTCGGGCCCGACGATGCGATCGTCACGGTGGCGACGGATGGTGCGGCGCTGTACCCCAGCGAGCGCGACAAGATCACCGCTCGCGACTTTGGCGGCGGCTTCACGAATCTCGACGCCGCCGCAGTGTGGGGCGAGCACTTGGCCAACGTGCCGACGGCGCACGCCATCGAATGCAGCGAGCGCGATCGAACCCGCATCTTCAACCTCGGCTACTACACATGGGTCGAGCAGCAGGGCACCCCGTTCGAGTTGTTCGAGGCACGCCGTTCGCAGGACTTCTGGCACGGGCTTCGCCGGTTCCTCCCAGTGTGGGACGACATGATCACCGAGTTCAACGCCGCCGTTGCGGCAGGCTGAACCAATGGACGTGCCGCTGGCTGCCGGCTGGTCGTGTGTCGTGTGTGGCGCCCATGTCGACATTGCCCAGCCGCTGAGCTGGCGGTGTCCCAACGCCACTGGAGTCGATCGTCATCATGCGCTGCAACTCGTGCAGGGCATCGCCTCGCTGCGTGGGACCGACGACTCCAATCCGTTCGTGGCATTCCGCCCATACCTCGCGTGGGACAGCTTCGCTGCTGCCAACGGCATGACCGAAGCAGCGCGCATTGCGGTCGTCAGGCAGGTCGACGGCGACATCGCCAAAGTCGCGGGCACCGGCTTTCAAGTCACACCGTTCGAGCGAGCAGATGCCCTGAGTGACGCACTGCACTTCAATGTCGATGGTGGAGTATGGGTCAAGGACGAGACCGGCCAGGTCGCCGGCAGCCACAAAGCCCGGCATCTGTTGACGATCCTGCTGCATCTGCTGACCGCCGAACGGTTGGGCCTCGTGCCCTGGACCGATGCTGCCGGACGGCCGCCGCTGGCGATTGCGTCGTGTGGCAATGCGGCCTACGCAGCGGCCACGCTGGCCGCATCGACGAGGTGGCCGTTGCGGGTGTTCGTGCCGCCGACTGCCGATCCAGTCGTTCTCGCACACCTTGCCGAGTTGCACGCCGAGATCGTGGAGTGCCCCCGCCGATCCACCGACCCAGCGGGAGATCCGTGCATGCATCGCTTCCGTGAAGCCGTTGGCGAAGATGCAATTCCGTTCACCGTTCAGGGGCCGGAGAACGCCTGGTGCCTCGACGGCGGTCGAACCGTTGGCTGGGAGATGGCTCGCGAGTTCGACGAGCACGTCGTCGGACCGGCGCTCGATCGTGTCTTCATCCAAGTCGGCGCAGGTACGTTCGCGGCCTCGACGATGGCGGGTTTCACGATGAGCGGTGTGACGCCACGGCTTCACGCTGTGCAGACCGACAGCTGCGCGCCGCTGGAGCGGGCGTATGTCAAGACGCTCGAAGTTGGTGATCCAGCGACTGCTGCGACGCATTGGAGCGACTTCATGTGGCCGTGGGAACACGTGGGCACGTCGGTTGCGGACGGCATTCTCGACGACGAGACCTATGACTGGATTCCGGTGGTGCGCGCGATGTTCGATGCCAACGGCTCTCCGATTGTGGTGACAGAGTCACTCGTGCGAGAGGCCAACGATCTGGCGAGGGCAACCACGGGAATCAACGCCTCGCACACCGGTACGGCCGGTCTCTCCGGCCTGTTGGCTGTGCGCGACAGCGTCGCATCCGACGAACGAGTGGCCGTGATCTTCAGCGGTGTCAGCAGGTAGGTCGGGCTGAGGCGAGCGGGCGGTAGCGTTGGCGCCATGTCCGACACCACTCGTCCGATGGCGCTCGACGCCGGTTTCGATCCACGCAGCGATGTGTTCAACAGGTTGCTGAAGAACCGGGTGATCATGCTCGGTACCGACGTCAACGACGACATGGCCAATCAGATCTGCGCCCAGTTGTTGTACCTCGAGGGCGAAGATGCCCTGTCGGATATCTGGCTGTACATCAACAGCCCCGGCGGCTCGGTCACAGCCGGTATGGCGATCTACGACACCATGCAGTTCATCTCATGTGACGTTGCAACGGTCTGCATGGGCATGGCCGCCTCGATGGGACAGTTCCTGCTCACCGCCGGCGCTGCCGGCAAGCGGTACACACTTCCCAACGCTCGCATCATGATGCACCAGCCGCTGGCCGGTCTGCGCGGCCAGGCCACCGATATCGCAATTCAGGCCGAGCAGCTCAAGTACACCAAGCGGCGGATGGCCGAACTGACAGCGCTGCACTCGGGTCAGACACTGGAGCAAATCCAGGCCGACAGCGAACGCGACCGCTGGTTCACTGCGGACCAGGCCAAGGCGTATGGTCTCGTCGACGCCGTCAAGACCAAGCGGGGCGAACTCCCCAACGCCTGAGGCGCTACGGCGGGCCTGGGATCGACCGTGATCGTGCCGTCGATGATCTGGGCTCGGAACGTCTCGAGCGCGTCGGTCGTCGCGGGGTTGCAGGTGTCCGCCGGTGTCGGTGTAGCCGACCCCTCCATCGGCCATCGTGACGGTGATCATGCCCGGCACGGCAAGAGTGCCAGCGTCGTGGGCGGCGACGACAGCTTCGACGCCGAGGTCCAAGCGTTTGAACATTGACGTCACGAGATGGGCGCGCTGCTCGTCGGTGATGTCGTAGTACTGGTCGGTATCGACGCCGATCACCCACAGCTGGAGATCCGATCGGCTGAGTTCGGTCGCAGCTTCGATGACGCCGCTATAGGACCCGCCGGCGGCGACGAAGATGATGTCGACACCGTCGTCGAACATGGCGGTCGCGATCCGGTGGGCCTGCTCGGGGTGGCTGTACCCGGAAGTCGCATGCAACCGGGAGGCGAGGCGGGGAAAGATCAGCTCGGACACAAGCTCGACGTCGGGATCGGCGGCGACCGCGCCCTGCTCGAATCCTGCACGGAACGCCTCGATGAACGACTGCGAGTTGGCCCCGATGTAGCCGACCTTGCCGGTCGCCGACTCGAGCGCGGCCGCCGCGCCGACGAGGAACGAACCCTGCTCGTCGGCGAAGTTGACAGCGACGACGTTCGCCGCCGGGGCCGCCCCGGGGTAATCGATCAGCACAAACGTGGTGTCGGGGTATTCGTCGGCGAGGGCGAGGAACGGGTCGTGCATGAAGAACGCACCGAACATCAACGCTGGGCCCCCGTCGGCAACGCGCCGCAGACCGTTGTCGTCGTCGGTGTAAGGAGGTTCGAGTACGACGGTGTCGAGGCCGAACTTGGCGGCCGCCGATTCGACGCCGCGCGCGATCAGGTCGTCGAACGTGCTGTCGGCGCGGCGGCCACTCAGGGCCACGGCGATCGTGTCGTGAAACGATCCGAGCGCTTTGCGGAGCTCCGAGATATAGGCCTGGACCGTGTGGCGCGCCGTCTCCGGCGGATCGTCGCCCCAAAGTCCGTCGACTAGCCGGTCAACAGAGATCACACGGTTCGGTTCGGCGAGGAGCCGGGCGAGCACGAAACGCTGCTTCGGTCCCCCGATCGAGAGTTCCGTCGTCGCCCCAACGCGCGCGCCGGATTCGACCGCCGCCAAGACCCGCATCGAGCCCAGCACCTCAAAGCGCACTCTGCCATGGTACGCACGGGCGTGGGAGCCAGCCCGGCGTGGCCCGTCGGCCCGTGTCCGTCTCGCCCTCGCGTCGCATTGAGCGAGCGTCTCGCAGAACGATCGTAGATCAGTCGGAACGGCAGCATCATACCTGCTCACGATACGATTCGAGTCCCGACCACATCCGTCGCCGCA
>JAYTZE010000241.1:0-1783 GCA_043742385.1 Ilumatobacteraceae bacterium | reverse complement strand
CTGTCATGGCCGGGATGATGAGTTCGCACGGTGCCCCGGGTTTGAACGGCACGACGCCCACCGCAAGTGGTCTCGCCCCGCCTGCCTGGTCGTCGTGGTCGATCGCTGCCAGCACGCTGGCAACGTCGTCGATGGGTACGCGCGCGGCGACCCCACGTCCGGCCATGCCGACGCCGTCGCGGACGAACAGATAGCCATCACCCCGGGCGATGTCGTTGAGGTCGACCTCGCGATCGAGGGGTCGACTGACAGCGCGCACGATTGCTAGCTCCGCGTGCCGAGGAGGAGCTGGGTGATGCCGCCGGAGAGTTGGTGATGCTCGGCATCGGCGAATCCTGCCGTGCGGAGGTCGGCGAGCATCTGTTCGCGCGAAGGCAGGTAGGCGATGCTCTTCGGCAGGTAGCGATAGGCCGCGCCGTCGCTGAGCAGGCTGCCGATCTTTGGCACGACCTTGCCGAAGTAGATGTTGTTGCCCCAACGGATCACCCTGTTGCGCGGCACGCCGACGTCGAGCAACGCGATCCTGCCGCCGGGACGCACCACTCGGCCGAGCTCGTCGAAGAACTTGGGCAACTCAACGAGGTTTCGCAAGGCGAATCCGCACGTCGCCCCGTCGACGGAATGGTCGGGCAACGGTAGGCGCAAGATGTCGGCTTGTGCCCTTGGAGCGCCGCTGCGGTCGGCGGCGAGCATGCCGAAGCTGATGTCGAACGACAGCGGACGATGACCGGCCCTGGCCAGGTCGACGCACAGATCACCGGTGCCGCTGGCGAGGTCGATCACCGTGCTCCAGGTTGGCAGGCCCATCCGCTTCACGGCCTTGCGTCGCCAGCGCACGTCGAGGCGGAAGGTCATGATCCGATTCACCAAGTCGTAACGCGGCGCAATCGCGTCGAACATCTGCCGGACAGCGGTGACCTTGTCGTCACCCTGCGGCAATGTCTCGCTGTCCCACGCTCGTTTGCTCACCAGATGGAGGCTATTCGCCGACGACCTGTACGAGTGTTTCCGGCCCGCCGAGCCTCATCGGAGTGTCTCCGGCCCACCCGGGGTGGCGGCAAACACTCCAACGTCATGTCAACCGGATCGTCGGGTCGGGCGAGTAGACAAGCGTGATGGTGACCAACGGCGAGACTGCAGCGGTCGTCATCGTCGATTTCGACTCGTTCTATGTGCAGACGGGTCGGCGGAGGCTGTCGCTGGCTTACTCGTTGACCGGTAGCTGGGGCGACGCCGAGGATCTGGTTCAAGAGGCGTACGCGGCTGCACATCGCCGGTGGAACGTGGTCGGGAGCTACGACGATCCCGCGGCGTGGGTGCGCCGTGTGATCACGAATCGCGCCGTGTCGAGGTGGCGGCGATTGAGTCACGAGTTGAACGTGCGCCAGCGACTAGCGGCGCGTGGCGTTCAGATATCGACCGCGGCCGAGCCGGAACCCAGCCGCCTGTATTGGTTGCTGACCGATCTGCCCGACGAGGTGGAGCTTGTCCAGATGAGCGAGCCCGGGAGCCAAGTTGGCCCGCCGGGGGCAACTGTCATGGTCAACGTCTATGCAACCGACGCGGCGCCGCTCGGGCCGATCCTGTCGGTCAGCGGGTCCCTGGGACGCGGTTTGGACATCGTGCCGGCCGCTGACGGTGCGAACTTCCGGGAGACGACGATTGACGGTCGGCGTGCCGCCTTCGCCGACAGCGAGACTGGACAACGACTGCTGTACCTCGAGGTCGACGGGCACTGGGTGGTGATGACATCGATGAACATCGACGACCCGACATTGTCGAA
>JAYTZE010000240.1:0-7276 GCA_043742385.1 Ilumatobacteraceae bacterium | reverse complement strand
GAGGGTTCCGGTGGCCGCACTGGTTACAGAACACGTAGGCCATCTGCAGGAGACTAACCGTCGATGAGAGCTTGATAGCCAACGGCGTCGAGCAGGCCATCGATGTCGGCAGGATCGCTCATCTCGATCTCACAGATCCAACCTGCTCCGTACGGATCCGAGTTCAACGCATCAGGCCCATCGCGCAGGGCATCATTGACGGCGACGACGGTTCCCGACACGGGTGCGTAGATATCGCTGACTGACTTGGTGCTCTCGACCTCGCTGAAACTGTCGCCTGCTGCCACGGTTGCGCCCATCGCCGGGGCCTGAACGAACACGACATCTCCCAACGCGTCTTGGGCGTAGTCGGTGATTCCGATCCGAGCGCGAGTGCCATCGAGGGCGATCCACTCGTGGTCACTGGAGTAGAGCAGGTGGGCGGGTACCGTCATGGCCCCGCAGACTAGCTGGCAGTCTCGCGACCCTCGCGCAGACTGGCTCGGATCGTGGGAATGTACGTCACAGCGGTGTAGTAGCTGAGCACCAAACCGGGAATGCCGAGCATCCAGGCTGCGACTTGGAAGCCCTGATGCCCCGGAAACGTTGTTGCCCCAAGCATGAAACCTGGGAACGCGAACATCAACAAGAAGGTCGCCACCTTGCCCAACCACGTGACGTCGAAGCGCTTCATGCCGAAGGCAATCGTTGCGATGGCCACCGTGCCGCCGAACAGCACCTCACGGATGACGACAGCCCAGGCGATCCATAGCGGCGCGGCACGGTCGACGATGATCCCGCCGATGCCGACGATGAACAGCAGCCGATCGGCAGTCGGATCGAAGACCTTGCCGAACTCGCTGGTCTGATTCAGGCGGCGCGCCAACCAACCGTCGACCCAGTCGGTAGCGCCGAGCGCACCCAGCAGCCAGGCCGCGCCAGCGCGGTTGTCGCGGCCGAACAGGAGGTACAAGAACAGCGGGATGCAGCACAGTCGAAACAAGGTGAACGCATTGGGGACCGTGAGGTAGCGGTTCGGTGCCAATGCTTCCATCGCGCCGAGCGTACAAGCGCGGTTGTCTCTCACATGGCACTCGCCGCCCTACGATCGAGGCATGGCTGATGGATCCCTGGGCGACACGGTCGCGTTCATCACTGGCGCAGGATCCGGGTTGGGTGCTGCGTTTGCCCGGCGACTCGCTGCCGACGGCGCCAGGGTGATCGTCAACGACATGAATGCCGCCGCCGCAGCGGCGACGGCGATCGACATCGGAGGCGAGGCAGCTGTCTTCGACGTCTGCGACTCCGCCTCGCTCGACTCCGAGGTCGACAAGGCGGTCGAGCGGCACGGACGCCTCGACATCATGATCAACAACGCCGGTATCGCCCCGTTGATCACCGATGCGCGATTCGAGGCAGCCATGGCCAACCAGATGCTGCGGATGGAGGGACGAATCGGTGAGATGCAGCCCTCCGACTACCTCACTGGCATGAGCGACGACGAGTGGGATCGGATGATTCGGGTTCACCTGTACGGCGCCTTCTACGGCACGAGGGCGGCGCTGCGACACATGCAGCCGGCGCGTCGCGGGTCGATCATCAACATTTCGTCGGTCCTCGGCCAGCAGCCGTCTGCCGGCGCCGCGCACTATGCGGCGGCCAAGGCTGCAGTCATCGCCCTCACCAAGTCGACTGCACAGGAGGTCGCTCATCTCGGGATCCGTGCCAACGCTGTGTGTCCCGGTTTCATCGACACTCCCCTGCTGGCGCCATACAACGACATGATGCGTGCCGGCATCACGATGCGCATCCCTGCCGGACGAATGGGAACGGCCGAGGAGGTTGCCGAGATCGTGCGATTTCTGGCCGGTCCCGAGAGCAGCTATTGCAACGGCGATGTGTTCTCGGCGACGGGCGGATTTGTCTCATGACTAGCATTTTCAGCCGCATCATCGCCGGCGAGATTCCCGGCACATTCGTCTATCGCGACGATCGGTGCGTGGCGTTCATGTCGATCAACCCGCTGGCTCGCGGTCACGTGCTCGTCGTGCCAATCGATGAGATCGACCATTGGGTCGATGCCCCACCCGATCTGGTGGCCCATCTTTTCGGTCTTGTTCACCGGATCGGGCGGGCCCAGCAACAGGCATTCGGCTGCGAGCGTGTGGGCGTGATCATCGCCGGCTATGAGGTGCCACACACCCACATCCACGTGATTCCCACTGACCACATGGGTCAACTGTCATTCGAGAACGCTGCTTCGTCGGTCGATCACGACGATATGGAAGCCGCGGCGACAGCGATACGCAGCGTGCTCGCTTAGTCGATCGGTTCCACCAACGCTTCACCCTTGTTGCGCACGTTGTTGACGTCGGTCGACACCTTGTGCATCGTCAGCAGGTCGTCTGGCGCAGGTACAAGCAGGCGCTGCAGTGCCTCGATGTTGTCGTTGCCAGGATCCAGCCATTCCTGCCACGCCGCGGCTGGGAGCAACACGGGCATGCGGTCGTGTACCGGCGCCATGGTGGCGTTGGCCGATGTCGTCACAATGGTGCAACTGTGCAGCCACGGTGCACCGGAACCGGCAGTCTTGTCGCGCCACGTGGTCCAGAGGCCGGCGACGGCCAGGGGGTCGCCGTCGACGCGATGGATGAACATCGGCTGCTTGCTGGGCTTGCCGGATTTGGTCAGTGCAGCCCCCTCGCTGCCCTGCGACCATTCATAGAAGCCGTCCATCGGAATGATGATCCGCTGCTTCTTGAACACCGACTTGAACACCGTTTTCTCGGCCAGTGTCTCGGCGCGTGCGTTGATCATCTTCGAGCCGATCTTGATGTCCTTCGCCCACACTGGCACGAGGCCCCAGTGGAACACCTGCAACGTCGGTTGACCGTCGGGGCCGGCGACTACGCCGTACACGTCGTTGGTCGGTGCTGTGTTGAAGTTCTCGGGCAGCGTCGTTTCCGGGTCGAACGATGCACCGAAGTATTCGGAGATCCTCTCAGCCGAACTGGAGGACACGAACCGACCGCACATGCGTGCGATGGTAGGCGCTCGGGTCGTCGCCAGTCGCTGCGATGCTCCATCGTGGCGACCCAATCCACCGAACAGTATGATCGGCAGATCATCAGCGGCAGTAGCGCAATGGGAGGCACGACGTGTCGATCGAGACGGTAACTGGGGTTGTGCCTCGTGACCACGTCGTCCAGTTGTACGAGCGCGCCGACCAGTTGATCCCGTCCGTCGCCGAGTTCCTGGTCGATGGTCTCGGAGCGGGGGACGCTGCGATCGTTCTGGCAACAGGTGCGCACATGAACGCATTCGACGCTGCACTGTCCGACGCCGGTATCGATGTGGCCGCGACGCGGAGCGTCGGCAGTTTGCATTCCATCGACGCAGACCGGGTGCTCTCGCGGATTCTCGTTGACGGTGCGCTCGATGCGGACGCTTTCACCAACGAGATCGGTGGGCTGATTCGGAGCGTGGCAGATTCCGGCCGGCGCGTTCGAATCTACGGTGAATTGGTCGCGCTGCTGTGGGAGGCCGGACACGTTGCGGCTGCAATTGAACTCGAAATCCTGTGGAACGATCTCGGCCGATCGGTTCCATTCGCGTTGTTTTGTTCATATCCAGCCCAATGCTTTACGTCCGACGACGGCGCGGCGTTGTTAGGCCACATCTGCGACCTTCATTGCGCGGTGGTTGCCCCCTCGTCCCGGACCGCTGAAACCACCGGCACTCTGTTCGTTGCCAGGGCAGCAGACGCTCGCTCGTTCCCGTGCGAACGGTACGCCCTGCGCTCAGCCCGGCATTTCGTCGCCGATACTCTTACAGGCTGGGGCCACGAGAAGTTCGTCGACGACGTGTCATTGGTCGTGGGTGAATTAACCACCAACGCTGTCGTTCATGCCCGTTCCGAGTACATCGTCGCGGTGTCGTCTCAGGGCGACACCGTTCGCGTATCCGTACGCGACGCGAGTCCAACTCTGCCCGCGTTGCAGGACCCACCTATCCATTCTTTCTCCGGGCGCGGGGTCCTACTGGTCGCGGCGATCGCACGACGTTGGGGAGCGGAGCAGATCACTGGTGGGAAAGTGGTCTGGGCAGAACTCGGTGTGAACTGATGGCACGACGATCGTTGGAGGGAACGCGGTGGATGAGCGCTCGCTGAGAGAGGCCACAGGAGGCGCAGTCGATGCAGTCGCAGTGATCGACGAGTTGCCGCGAGCGATCATCGTGACCACGGCGGATAGCCGCATCGTGCTGTGGAATCGACAGGCGGAGCTTCTGTACGGCTGGAAGCGCGACGAAGTGATCGGTCGGCTGATATCCGACGTGCTGGTTTCGCTGCCCGATCGCGATCGAGCTACCGACATCCTCGATACAGTGCGCTCAGGCGAGATCTGGTCCGGTGACTTCACCGTCTTACACCGCAATGGCGAGCCCATGCGCGTGTGGGTGACCGACCGACCGATCCGCGATTCGTCCGGTGCCACGGTTGCCATCGTCGGGGCATCTGAGGACGTTGCGGCGCAACGGCTGCTCGAGCAGCGCGCCGCTGATCTCAACGAGCACCTCCGACTCGCTCTCGACGCCGGCGAGTTGGGCACATTCCGCTGGGACATGGCAACCGGCGATACTCAGTGGGATGCAAGGCTCGAGGCACTCTTCGGTCTGGAACCCGGGGGCTTCGACGGATCGTTCGAAACCTGGAGAGACATGCTGCACCCAGACGATCGCGCTGATGTGCTTCGTAAGGTCGATGAGGCAGTCGCGTCCAAGCAGCGGTACACGGTCGAGCACCGGGTGGTGTGGCCCGACGGCACTATTCGCTGGATCCAAGGAGCAGGGCAGGTCACACTCGACCGGTCGGGCAACGTCACGGGCACCATCGGGTGTACTCGCGACGTCACCGCGCAGGTACTCGGAGAACTCGAGCGGCAGAAACTGATGGCCGAGGCACTTGCGGCCGCTGAGCAGGAGCGCATTCATCGAGAGCGACTTCAGTTCCTTGGCGACATCAATGACGCCATCGCTGCGAGCAGCGACCGTCGAGAGCTCATGGCAAACGTTACCCGAGCAGCGGTTCCACGGCTCGGTGATTGGTGCTTGGTCTACGTGCTGCCTGACGGTGGCGCGATACCAGATATCGAGATAGCCCATTTCGATCCCGCCATGATCACCTACGCCCGGGAGCTGCAGGAGAGGTTCCCGTACGATCCCCATGCAACCATGGGGATGCCGCACGTGATCCGCAGCGGTGAGCCCGAGTTCTATCCGGTCATCGACGATGCTCTCATTGATGACCTCGAAGCCACTGAGGACGAACGGGATGTCGTTCGCGATCTCTCGTTGCGAAGTTCGATCGCCGTCCCGCTTCTCAAGCGGGGTCGGGTCCTTGGCGGGCTCCAGCTCATCATGTCAAAATCGAGGCGTCACTACACCGCTGACGATCTTGCCCTCGCCGAGGCTGTGGCCTCACGCATTGCATCGAGCCTCGACAACCTTCGCATGGCGGAGGCGCAACGTTCGATTGCGTCTACGTTGCAGTCGAGCCTCCTACCGAATGAGCTGCCCGACATGCCTGGCATCGACGTGGCGGTGCGCTATTGGGCCACAGGAGAAGGAGTCGAAGTTGGTGGTGACTTCTACGATGTGTTCCGCGTATCGCCTGATGAGTGGGGAATCGTCATTGGTGACGTCTGTGGCACGGGACCGATGGCTGCCGCAGTCACCGGTCTCGCTCGGCACACGATCGCCAGTGCTGCTTGGCACGGCGACGACCACGCCGCTGTAGTGCGGAATCTCAACCAGGCGATGCGGGCGCGCGGCGCACATCCGTTCTGCACGGTTACATACGGGACGTTGCGAGCAACGAACGACGGGGCCAGCCTTACCTTTGCCTGTGCCGGTCACCCCCTTCCGGTCGTCGCGCTGGCCGATGGATCGGCGGCCCTCTATGGCAACTATGGGACGCTGATCGGCGTCTACGATGACGTCAAGGTGACAACTTCGACCGTCGAGCTTCGCCCCGGTGACGCAGTCGTGCTGTACACCGACGGCGTCACCGATGTCGCTCCCCCTCACGCAATCACCGACGAGGCCCTCGTCACGCTCGTGAGCCGCGCCGCCGTGCAGACCGAGTCGGCCGAGGAGCTCGCCGACCGCCTCGAAGCGGAGCTGGCTGCCATTCTGTCCCTCGAGCAACGACGCGATGACATCGCCTTGCTGGTGCTACGAATCCCACGCTGAGACTCTGGCGGCCACTCCTCCCGCAAGACGAAGCAATCCGAACCCGTGTGAGGTTCGGACCGTTCGGAATGTCTTGCAACATCACATCAGTCGGGCTGACAGGATTTGAACCTGCGACCCCTTGTCCCCCAGACAAGTGCGCTAACCAAGCTGCGCTACAGCCCGTACTGTTATTCGAAGAGCGAGCCTATCTGCCCCGTCACGTGAACAGGTCGACGATTCTCCACCCGAGGTACAGGGCCAGCAGCACCATGAGCAGCTTGAAGTGCCACGGGGCTTTGACGACGTCCTCGCCATCCTCCCCCGCTGCCAACTTGCGCAGGTCGAGGTTCTTGGCTGTGATCGGCTGTCGCACCGGCGCCTCGACCAGGCGTCCGCAGGTCGGGCAGGTGCCGTCCTCGTTCATCGCCGCCGGTGCCCAGTACTTGGCGCAGTCTTCGCACCACGGCACTAGTCGGTCCGCTTCCTGACCCGCAGCTTCAACGGCGTGCTGCCGAACTCGAAGGCCTCGCGGATGCTGCGCTCGAGATAGCGCATGTAGGTCTGCGGCAGCTCGCGGTTGACGAACAACGTGAACGTCGGCGGATCGGTCGCACCCTGCAGCGCGTACAGCACCCGCACGCCGTGACCCGCGGGCTGGCGCTGCTGCGCGTCGGAGATCACCCGGTTGACGTCGCGCGTTGGCACGCGTCGGTGGTACTGGACGATTGCCTCTTGCAAAACCGGCTGCAACTTGTTGACGCCCTTGCCGGTGAGCGCGGAGATCTTCAGCACTGGTGCATCGCCCACGAAGTACAGCTTGCGCTTCAGCTCGGCCTGCACCTGCAGTCGTTGCTCCGGGTCGTCGATCAGCTCCCACTTGTTCAGCATCACCACGATCGGGCAACCGGCTGCGTCGACGCGCTCTGCGAGACGCTGGTCCTGGCTGGTGATGCCATCGGTCGCATCGATGACGAGCAGCGCGATGTCGCTGCCGTCCGGCAGCGAGATGACCAGCTCGTCGACCGCGCGCCCGCCGCCACGTTCGAGGATGTCGATCCCCGTG